>JANMHL010000443.1:0-12190 GCA_031375125.1 Novosphingobium sp.
CGCGCAGCCAGAACCGCTGGCCCAGCCTGTCATGGGATGTGGGATCGCTGCTTGGCCTCGTCGCCAAAGCGCTACCTGCTGGATTTTACTACAAGACCTTCTTCGGTTCGGCCAAGCGTTGGATGTTTTACGAATGGTTCATCCGCCGCGCTGCCGGATTGGGCGATGCGCCGGTCGCGGTCGATCCCGATCGCTATGCCCAACGCGCAGCCTTTTGTGATGTGCGTTGGGCATAGCGATCGGGATCGGCCGCGACCGGCGCATCGCCCAATCCGGCAGCGCGGCGGATGAACCATTCGTAAAACCTCCAACGCTTGGCCGAACCGAAGAAGGTCTTGTAGTAAAATCCGGCAGGTAGCGCTTTGGCGACGAGGCCAAGCAGCGATCCCACATCCCATGACAGGCTGGGCCAGCGGTTCTGGCTGCGCGCGACCATCCCGTCATAGACATACAGGTCCGTGGCGCGCGTATTGGGTTCGCTGCGTCCTGCTGTTCCCACTGTCACCAAGGCGCTCGGCTCTTCGGCTCCGGCAGTCAGGATGCCGCGCGGGCGGTGGTATTTGAAGCTGCGGGCCACCAGCCCGATGCCATTGGCCAGCAAGGCTGCAGCCAAGGTATCGCCGGGGCGCGCGAGCAGCGCCTTGCCATCGAAGGTAAAGCGGATCGTGCCGCGCTCTCCGCTGCGGTGCGGGCCGCTCAAGGCAGAGCCTCTGGGCCAACAGCCCGCACCGCTTCGATTGCGTGGGTCACCCGGTGGCGGGTCATGACCAACCACGCCCGGCAGCCATAGGTATGCCGCCAGATCTCTTCATCGGCCCCGCGCGGATTGGCGCGGGTGAACAACTGTTCCATCGCTTCAGCGGGATCGCCGTGGGGCTGTACGACTGAATCGACCGTGCGCTCATAGCTGAACTCGGTCTGGGCGCGTGGTCCGCAGTGCGGGCAAGGGATCAATAGCACGGCAAAGTCCCTTTCAACGGTGGTTCGGCATCGGGCCGACCCCGTTTTCGTCAATCGTGTCACCGCGCCGGAACCGGTCGAGATCGAATGGTGCGTTAAGTGCGTGCGGCGCTCCAGTGGCCAGCGTGTGCGCATAGGTCCAGCCCGACGCCGGCGTGGCCTTGAACCCGCCATAGCACCAGCCCCCGTTGAGGAAGAGGTTGTCGACCGGCGTCGTGCCGATAATCGGCGATCCGTCAAAACTCATATCGGTGACCCCGCCCCAGGTCCGCAGCATCCGCAACCGCGAGAGCGCCGGAACCAGCGCAATCGCCTGTGCAATCGCGCCTTCGGTGACCATCGGCTGGCCGCGCTGGGCATAGCTTGGCCAGTTGTCGGGATCGCCGCCCATCACGATCCCGCCTTTGTCCGACTGACTGATGTAGCAATGCAGCGACTGCGACATGATCACGCCATTGATCATCGGCTTAACACCTTCGGTGACCAGCGCTTGCAAAGTCTGGCTTTCGATTGGCAGCTTCAGACCCGCCATCGCGGCGACGTGACCACTGTGCCCGGCCACGCATATTCCGACCCGGCCTGCGCCGATCGCTCCGCGTGTGGTTTCGACGCCGACGACTGCGCCGCCTTGCCGGATAAAGCCGGTGACTTCGCATTTCTGGATGATATCGACGCCCAGCTGGTCGGCTGCGCGGGCATAGCCCCAGGCCACCGCATCATGCCGTGCGGTGCCGCCGCGCCGCTGGATCAGTCCGCCTTCAATCGGAAAGCGCGCGCCGCGCGACATATCGAGCTGCGGCTCCAGCTTGGCTACCTGGTCGCGGCTCAGCAGCTCGCCATCGATCCCATTGACGCGCATCGCATCGCCGCGCTCGGCCAATCGCACCATGTCGCTGTCACTATGCCCCAGCATCAAGGCGCCGCGCGGGGAGAACATGACGTTGTAGTTGAGCTCGTCGCTGAGCTGTTCCCACATCTTGAGGCCGAACTCGAAGAAATTATGCAACTGCGGCAAGCGATAGTTGGACCGCACCAAAGTGGTGTTCCGGCCAGTGTTGCCGCCGCCGATCCAGCTCTTTTCCAATACCGCCACGTTGCGGATCCCGTGGACGCTGGCCAGGTAATAGGCGGTGGCCAAGCCGTGGCCGCCACCGCCGATGATGATGACATCGTAATTGCTTTTGGGTTCGGGATCACGCCAGGCCGGTTGCCAATGGCTTTGTCCGTTAAAGACGCCCCGCAACAATCCAAGCGCTGAATATCTGCTCATGCAATCGGCATCCACCCGCGCTGCTCGCGCCAGTCATGGGCCAAACCGGCAAAGCGCGAAAGTTTGAGGATGTCGATATCGGCAAAGGAACATTTGCCGTCAATCACCAGATCGCGGATCGCGTGGCCTGAAGCCGGGGACAGGCCGAACCCGACACTCGACATCGATGCGACGATGACATTGTCAGGGCTGGTCAAGCGATCGATGATCGGGCGGCCGTCGGGCGAATTTTCGATCACCCCAGCCCAGCTGCGGATGACATTGAGGTGCGCGGCCTTGGGCAACAGTTCGGCCAGTCGTCGGGCGAGGTTGCGGGCCAGCGGGGTGGATGGGCGCGCGGCTGGCCCGGCCTCATCCACGTCGGTCCATTCGTGCGGCCCGCCGCCATAGGCAAGGTTGCCCCGCATGGTCTGGCGGCCATACAGCTTATGACCATCAACCCCGCCCAGCGGCATCATCGGCGCAGGTTCGGTGATGATCATTTCGGCGCGCGCGGCGGCAAGCGGAACGGTCACGCCCAACTGCTGCATCAGCTGCGGGATTTGTGGTCCAGCGGCGACCACGACCGCGTCGCAGCCATAGGTCGCGCCAGCAGTCTTGACCGCAGTAACCTTGCCGCCGGCCGTTTCAAAGCCGGTTACCGGGCTGTGCTGAACGATCTTGCCGCCCAGATCCTGCAGCGCCCACGCATAGGCCTGAACGCTGCGCTGCGGATTGGCGTGGCCACCAAATTTGTAGTGCACCCCGCCCAGACAATTATCGCCCGCCAGCGGCACGGCTTCCTGCACCTGCTTGACGTCGAGCACTTCGACCGGATGGCCAAGCCGCTGGTGGCGTGCGGCCACAAAACGGTATTGTTCCCACTGCCGCTCGGTCATCGCAATCAGAATGCGTTCCTTCTGGTGCTCGGTCGGATAGCCCAGCAGCTCGTCCATTTGCGGCCACAGGCGCTGTTCTTCATCGAACAGCGGGCTGGAATAGTGCGACGCACCGCCGCCATTGCGGCCCGATGCTTCCCAGCCGACGATGAACTTGTCGAGCACCGTCACTTTGACGCCCGAGCGCGCCAGCCACCACCCGGCGCTGAGGCCTGTGACGCCGCCGCCGACGATGACAACCTCCGACCCGCTCATTCGTACATTCCGGTATACAACATGGCGCGGTGCTCATCTTCATGGGGGGTGCCGATATCCTCGACTGGGACCCATTGGGTCGGAATGCCGAACCAGACATCCCAAGCGGCTTCCATTTCCGCCGGTTCTTGCCAATCGGCTAGAATCTTCATCGGTAGGGGGCGAACCGGCGCGCGGTGGCTGGCCAGTGGAATTGTGCCGAACGGCTGGCACGATTCGATCGCCAGCAACATCGCGACCTGATCGCGGCAGCGGCGGCCCTGGCAAACCCCCATCCCGGCACGGGTCAGGCGTTTGATCTGATCGGGATGGGCTGGGCCGTCTTCCAGCAGTGTGTCCAGCGACCGCGCACACATTGCGGCTGGGCGAGTCAGGTAATTGGGCGGCTGGACCCCCAGAAGATCCGCCCGGGTCACTTCCTCGCACTGGCAGATGATCGTGTCTGGCTCAGAAGCATCAGCCAGTGCGCGGACCCAGTCCATGCGGTATTCGACATGATCGAACCCGCTGTCGGCAAGACCGGCACATAGACCGACGGCTGAGACCAGCAGTTCGCCGCGCGGCACATAACCGCCGCGCTTTGCATCGAGATCGCGCGGGCCGTGCATGGCGTCGACCAGCTCAATCGAAGGGATCAACCCCACCGCTGTGCAGATCGTGTCGCACACGATGGTCTCACCCGTGGTCAGCACTGCCGCCTCAATCCCGTCGATCCCGCCCCGCGCAGAGCTGATGGCGGCCCCGCAGTGGATGGTGATTCCAGCGATGGCAAGTTTGGCGAGAAGGCTGGCCGAACCTTGCGGCGCAGCGCGCACTTCGACCAATCCGGCTACTTCCAGTCCGTGCTCGATGGCCAACAGCGCGGTCTCCAGCGCCAGATCGTGCGAACCCAGGATCAGCACGCGGTGACCGGCAAAGGCATCGTAGCGGGTCAACAGCATTTGGAGCGCGCCAGCGCCCATCACGCCCGGCTGGTTCCAGCCGGTAAAGGCCAGCGCCAGATCGCGGGCCCCGGTGGCGAGCACGATCCGGCCAAACCCGACCAACCACGATCGTTCTGCATCGGCCAGCCCCACCACTTGTTCGGGCAGGCTCTGCACGCCGGGCCCATTGCGGTAGACCCCCCAGGCGGTTGTCCCGAGCAGCAGCTCGACCCCGGCGTCGATGGCTTCCTCAAGCGCCGGCATCGACATGAACACGGTTTCGAGCATTCGTTCACTGTGCTGGGTTGCGGCGGTCATCCGTCCGCCGAAATAGAGCGGGACATCGTTGCCCATCAGCGCGCCGGAAACCGGGTTCTCGTCAATCAGCAGCACCGACGCGCCAGCTTTTTTCGCTTCGATAGCCGCCGCGATTCCGCTCGGCCCAGCGCCGACCACCACCACATCATAGCGCGCTTCAACTGCGCTACGGGTGCTGCCGCTGATCGCGCAAACGTCGGTTCCGGTGAAATTGAGTTCCATCAAACTGCTTCCAGTGCCTGAGCGAGATCTGCAATCAGATCATCGACATGTTCAAGTCCGACTGACAGCCGCATCGTGCCTTCGGTAATCCCGCCCTCAAGCCGCTGCGCAGGGGTAAGAGCATAGTGCGTGGTGCTGGCCGAATGGCAGATCAGCGTTTCCGATCCGCCCAGACTGACCGCCAGCTTGAGCAGGCGCAGCCGGTCAAGCAGGCGGAAAGCTTCAGCCTCGCCGCCATGCAGGTGGAACGAAAAGGTCGATCCGGCCGCCTTGCACTGCCGGTCATAGACCGCTCGCTGGCGGCTGCCTTCGGCCAGGAAGCCAAGGTAGGTAACACCTGCCACCTTGGGATGGCTGCGGAGGAATTCGGCCACGGTACGGGCATTGCTCATCGCGCGTTCGGTCCGGACATGAACCGACTCGAGGCTGCGGGTGACCAGCCACGCGGTATAGGGATCAAGGTGATTGCCCCAGGTGGTCCGCATGGTCCGCAGCAGCGCGATCAGTTCGCCCCGCCCGCTGACACTGCCGGCCAGCAGGTCGCTGTGGCCGCCGCAATACTTGGTCAGCGAGGTCAGGCACAGATCGACCCGCTGTTCGATCGGGCGTTGGGCAAAGGGCCCAAGCAAGGTGTTGTCGACCACGACCAGCGGACGCTGCCCCTGCCGTTTGCCGATTTCATCGGCCAGCCGGACCATCAGATCCAGATCGACGATTGCCGCCGTGGGATTGGCCGGGGTTTCGGCGATAATCAGTTTGAGCGGGCCTTGCGCCAGCGCCTGTTCGGCGGCGGCGCGGACGGCGGCTTCGTCTGTGCCGTCGGTATAGGTGGCTGAGTGGCAGCCATACTGCACCATGACGCTGTTGTAGAGCATATCGACGCCGCCATAGATCGGCCGTCCGTGCAGCACGCTGTCACCCGGGCGCATGAAGGCAAGCGCGATCGCAGAATGTGCGGCCATGCCGCTGCTATAGGCGACCGCGGCTTCCGCTCCATCGATCGCTGCCAGTCGCGCTTCAAGAATGTCCAGCCCGGGATGGCCAAGGCGCGAGTAGATATGCTGAGTCTGACCCGCCAGCGGCCCGGTACCATCGAAGAAGGCTTCGTGGACATGCTTGGCATGCTGCGCCGACGGGTACACAAAGGTCGAGGTCATGTAGATCGGCGGCTTGACCGATCCCGATGCGGTTTGCGGATCGTAACCGAACGTTACGGCGAGTGTTTCCGGCCTCAGGCCGGTGGGCGGTTCAATCGACATGGGCAAGGTATGCACGGGCCTGATCGCAATACCAGTCGGTAAAGCGCAGCACGAGCATCTCCGCATCCTGGGAATAGGGCCCAGGCGTATAACCCGGGCTAAAAATCCCGGCCTGATTGTTCTCTGCCAGCTGTTTGTCCTGTAGGTTGGTCAGGGTCCACAGATCGGTTAGCTGGTCGAGGTGATAATCGACCCCTTCGACCGCGTCTTTATGGACCAGCCATTTGCTGAACACGTGCGTCTCGGTCGGGCCGACCGGCATGGCGCTGAACATGAAGGTATGATCGGCAGTGGCGTGGGCAAACAGGTGGGGATCGATCGCCCAACGCATCGAGCCGAGATCGCCTTCGCTGGTTTCGCACATCAGTTTGCTGGACAGATGTTGCCCGTCGCCTGAAATGGACCGGCAGCCTTCGTTCAAGGCAAACCGCGCCACTTGCCACCAGTGCCCTTCTACCGATGCATGAGGCAGGCCGAGCTGGTCCATCCGCTCAGCAAAGGCCAGATTGCGAGCATTCTCACCCAGGTCGAAATGCTTGGACATCCCGACCGGAAATGTCTTCGAAAGCTCTGGATGGCCGGTCGCGCAATGATAGCACTCGCGCGCGTTCTCCATCACCAGCTTCCAGTTGGCATTTTCCACCAGCACCGCCGAAGCGGCCAATTTGGCATTCTTGAAATCATGCGGCGCGGCATAGGCTGCAAATTTCGCGGCAAAGTCTGCGATGGGCGGCGGGGTGTCGGCCAGACAAATGAAGATCGCCCCGGCGATGCATTCGATCGCCACCGGCTTCAGGGCGTGATCGCCCTTGCTGAAATCATCCGGCATTCGCCCGGCCGCCAGCAAGCCGCCATCCAGATCATAGGTCCAGCGGTGGTAAGGGCAGACCAGCCGCGCCGCTGAACCGGCGCCGGGCTGGCACAACAGCGAACCGCGATGGCGGCAGCTGTTGTGGAACGCCTTGATTTCGCCATCGCGATTGCGGGTGATCAGCACGGGCCATTTGCCCACGGTCAGGGCCAGATAACTGCCGGGTTTGGGCAGCTCGCATTCGAAGCCGGCCATCAGCCAGCTGCGGCCATAGATCGCCTCCATATCGAATTCGAACGCGCGTTGATCGAGATAGAGCCCCTGAGGCAACGAATGGCCCGAACGCCGCGCGGCAAATTGGCTCGCGGCCCACGCAAGATCAGCCATCAGGAAACTCCCCAGAAATCATTGCCGGGGATAGTGGCGCAGGACCCGAAGAACGAGAAATCGACTTTTGGCATAGCCCTATGTCAAATAGTCAGACATCAGGTCGCTGCAGTTTTCTGCGATGGGAAGGACGCGGTTATCGCAAACAAGTCTGTCATGAATCGGCGCTGGCTTCCGCTAAATGCGTTGCGGGCCTTCGAAGCCGTCGGCAAACACCTTAGCTTCACCGGCGGGGCGGCGGCTTTGTCGGTGTCGCAAAGCGCGCTCAGCCGCCACGTCAGCGCGCTCGAAAGCCTGCTGGGCAAGCAACTTTTCGAACGCGATACAGGCCGCTTGTCGCTGACCCCGGCGGGGGCAGAACTGCTGTCAGTGGTAACCAAATCGCTTGAGCGGATCGAGCAGACGATGAACGCAATCCGTGACGAGAGCGTGCCAGGGCGGGCGATGCGGCTGCACGTTCCGCCTTCGCTGCTCCAGCAGATGTTCATGCCGATGCTGGGAGAATTCCACAGCGAACACCCTGAGTTTCGGATTGATGTATCGAGCGCCAATGTCACGGGCCTGCCGCCGACCGAACTTGACATGGCGATTGTCTATGATCGGCCCAACGTTGACGACCGGATTACCGACCTGTTGTGGAAAGTCCGCGTGGCGCCGCTCTGCTCCCCGGCGACGGCGGCGGGAGCAGCAGGGAAATCGCTGGCGGAATTCCTGACCACGCGCGAACTGCTGCACCTCAAGCTTGATGGTCTGCCGCGTGACTTGCTGTGGGGCGATTACCTGCAGCGCAATGCGATCGCCCGGCCGATGCGGAGTGGTCTGGCGTTCGATACGGCGATCGCGTCGGCCAAATATGCGATGACGTCAGGCGGGGTCATGCTGGGCGATGTCGATATGTTTGCAGCCGAGATCGCGGCTGGGCAGCTGGCTATGCCCTATGATGCGGTGATCGAGGACGGTTACGGCTATTACCTCAAATTGCATGCCGACGATCTGGCCGATCCCGCCATTGCGCAATTCAGGAGTTGGTTGATCAGCCGCTTCGCCGCGTTGCGGGGTGTTATTCCGCCAGAATGACCTCTGCTGCCGCATCGAACACAGCCTCGGGATCAAGCCGGTAGGTGCGGTACAGATCGGGCAGGTCGCCGGTCTGGCCGAACTGGTCAATGCCCAGCGGGCTGACCCGGTGGCCTCTGACCCCGCCCAGCCATGATAGCGCTGATGGCGATCCGTCGATCAAGGTGACGATCCCGGCATCTTTGGCCAGCGGCGCCAGCAGCGTTTCGATATGGCTCGGTTGGCGTTCGCGGCCATTGCCCCGCATGGCATGCGCGGCCGACCAATCGCGATGCAGCAAGTCGGGTGAGGTTACCGCGAGCAGTCCCACCCCAGGCATATCATCGCGCAGTGCTTCCCACGCGGCGAGCGCTTCGGGGGCAATCGCGCCGGTGTAGGCGATGGCCAGTTTGCTTCCCGGCAGCGGTGCCCGCAGCCAATATCCGCCGCGTAGCGCAGCGGCTTTCCAGCTATCGTCCGCCCGCAAAGGTTGTTCAAGCAACCGGGTTGAAAGGCGCAGGTAGACCGATCCGCCAGCTTCGGCCTGCATATGCCCAAAGGCCCAATGCATCAGCAAGGCCAGTTCATCGGCAAAGGCTGGTTCGAAATAAGTCAGGCCAGGCTGGCCCATGCCGATCAGCGGCGTGTTGATCGATTGATGCGCGCCGCCTTCGGGCCCCAGCGTCAGCCCCGCCGGCGTTGCTACCAACAGGAACCGCGCATCCTGATAGCAAGCGTAATTGAGCGCATCGAGGCCGCGGGCGATGAACGGATCATAGACCGTGCCGATCGGCAGCAAGCGGTGCCCGAATAGCGGGCCTGACAGACCCAGCGCGGCCAGCATCAGGAACAAATTGTTTTCGGCTATTCCTAGTTCGATATGCTGCCCCGCAAGATGGCCGGACCACTTTTGCGGTGACGGAATCTTGTATCCGGCGAAAATGTCCTTCAGCTCTTGCCGCCGGAACAACCCGCGCTGGTTCACAAATGCGCCCAGGTTGGTCGATACGGTGACATCGGGTGAAGTTGTCACGATGCGGTCGGCCAAGGCATGACGCGATTTGGACAGATCCAGCAGGATCCGCCCGAACGCCGCCTGGGTGGATTGCTCTGCCCCATCAGGAACAGCGAACGCAGCTGGCACTGCGATGGTCGGCGCGGGCGAGGTGGACCGCGCGAGCACGGCGCGCACCGGCTCGATAAACGCCTTCAAATCGTTGACGCTGTTGTCGCCCAGCCCGGCAAACGGCTCCCATTCTGCGCCTTCAGCAATGCCCAGACTTTCGCGCAGCGAAGCGATCTGGGTGGGGTTCATCAGTCCGGCGTGATTATCCTTATGCCCCTGGAACGGCAGGCCATAACCCTTGACGGTATAGGCGATGAACATGGTCGGGCGCTCATCATCGGCCTCGGCAAAGGCCTCCAGCAGGGTTTCGATGCAGTGGCCGCCAAGGTTCAGCATCAGCGCCGAGAGCGCGGCATCATCCATGCTGGCAATCAGCGCCAGCGCCGCCTCATCACCCGCCAGATCGGTATTGAGCCGCAACCGCCAGGCCCCGCCACCTTGATAGGTCAGCGCGGCATATTCGGCATTCGGGCAATCATCGATCCAGCGTTCGATCGCCGCCCCGCCCGGGCGCTTGAACACTTCGCGCTGCATCTTGCCATGCTTCAGCGTCAGAACCCGCCAGCCGCAGGTTTCAAAGATATCATCAAACCGGCGGAACATCCGGTCGGCTGTCGTCGAATCAAGCGACTGGCGGTTGTAATCGACGATCCACCAGCAATTGCGGATATCATGCTTGTAGCCTTCGATCAGGCATTCATAGATGTTGCCCTCATCCAGTTCGGCATCGCCCATCAGCGCGATCATCCGCCCGGCATCGTCCTGCGCCGTCAGGCCGTGCGCGATCAGGTAATCCTGCACCAGGCTGGCAAAGGCGGTCACGGCCACTCCTAGCCCGACCGAGCCGGTGGAGAAATCGACCGGGATCTTATCCTTGGTCCGCGAGGGATAGCTTTGCGCGCCGCCCAGCCCGCGGAACGTCTGAAGCTGATCGAGCGATTGGTTGCCCAGTAGATAGTGGATGGCGTGCAGCACCGGTCCGGCGTGCGGCTTGACCGCGACCCGGTCCTGGGGCCGCAGTGCGTGAAAATACAGCGCGGTCATGATGGTTGTGATCGAGGAGCAGCTGGCCTGATGACCGCCGACCTTCAATCCGTCGCGGCTTTCGCGCAGGTGGTTGGCGTTATGGATGATCCACGAAGACAGCCAACGCAGCCGCGTTTCAATCAGCTCGAGCCGGGCAATCAGCTCGGAATCCGCGCCCTGTTTCATCGCCTGTTTCCCGTCATTCATTCTGGCACGCCGCCACACCCAAACCTGGCTTAGCTTTGCGGCCGATTGGCCAGCAGGTGATCGACCACCGAAGGATCGGCCAGGGTGGACGTATCGCCCAGATTGCCAACATCATTCTCACCGATTTTGCGCAAAATTCGGCGCATGATCTTGCCCGAACGGGTCTTGGGCAGGCCCGGCGCGAATTGGATCACGTCGGGGGTGGCAATCGGGCCGATTTCCTTGCGGACCCACTGGATCAGTTCCTTGCGCAAGGCGTCATCGGGTTCGACATTGGCATTGCAAGTGACGAAGGCATAGATGCCCTGCCCTTTGATATCTTGCGGCATTCCAACCACGGCGGCCTCGGCGACTTTTGGATGAGCGACCAGCGCGCTTTCGATTTCGGCGGTGCCCATCCGGTGGCCCGAAACGTTGATCACATCGTCGATCCGCCCGGTAATCCAGTAATAGCCATCCGCATCGCGGCGGCAGCCATCACCAGTGAAATAGGTGCCCGGAAAAGTGCTGAAATAGGTCTGGAAAAACCGTTCGTGATCGCCCCAGACGGTCCGCATCTGGCCCGGCCAGCTATCGGTGATGACCAGGCAGCCATCGGCCGCGCCCTCCAGCAGCTGGCCTTCGCTATCGAGCAGCGCCGGCTGAACGCCGAAAAACGGTTTTGAGGCTGAGCCGGGTTTGAGCGGGGTCGCGCCGGGCAACGGCGTGATCATCGCCGCGCCGGTTTCGGTCTGCCACCAGGTATCGACAATCGGGCAGCGCATTTCGCCAACCGTGCGGTAGTACCACTCCCACGCCTCTGGATTGATCGGCTCGCCCACTGATCCGAGCAGGCGCAGGCTCTTGCGGCTGGTCTTGGTCACCCAGTCGTCGCCCTCACGCATCAGCGCGCGCAGGGCGGTTGGGGCACCATAGAAAATCTCGACCTGAAATTTATCGACCACTTGCCAGAACCGGCTGGGATCAGGCCAGTTGGGGACACCCTCAAACATCACCGTGGTCGCGCCGTTCATCAGCGGGCCGTAGACCACATAGCTGTGGCCGGTGACCCAGCCGACATCGGCGGCGCACCAATAGACCTGCCCCGGACGGTAATCGAACACGTATTCGTGAGTGATCGCTGCCCAGACCGAATAGCCGCCGGTGCTGTGGAGCACACCCTTGGGCTTGCCGGTGGAGCCACTGGTGTAAAGGATGAATAGCGGGTCCTCAGCGCCCATTTCGGCATAGGGGCAGTCGGCCGATTGGCCCGCGACACCTTCGTGCCAATCGATATCGCGTCCGGCCACCGCAGGTACATTGGCGCCGGTGCGCTTGAGCACGATCACACTTTCGACCCCGGGGCATTGGGCCAGCGCGGCATCGACATTGGTCTTCAGCGGGATCGGCTTGCCCCCGCGCAGTCCTTCATCGGCGGTGATCACCAGGCTGCTGTCGCAATCGATAATCCGCCCGGCCAGCGCCTCCGGACTGAACCCGGCGAAGACGATCG
>JANMHL010000444.1:0-5229 GCA_031375125.1 Novosphingobium sp.
CCGTGCCTTCGTCCAGTCCGGACATCAGGTGGATCGCGGTTTTGGTCAGGCGGGCTTCGGTATAGCGATAGGCGGCGGCGTTATCGCCGTCGATGTTGCCGAAATTGCCCTGCCCTTCGACCAGCGGATAGCGCAGGCTGAAGTCCTGGGCGAGCCGGACCATCGCATCATAGACCGACTGATCGCCGTGCGGGTGATACTTACCGATCACATCGCCGACTACGCGGGCCGATTTCTTGAAGGCATCGTTGGGATTGAGCTTCAACTGCCGCATCGCCCACAGCAGGCGGCGGTGCACAGGCTTCAGCCCATCGCGCAGATCCGGCAGCGAGCGCGCGGTAATCGTCGACAGCGCATAGACGAGGTACCGTTCCGACAGCGCCGAATCAAACGGCGCGTCGACGATGGCGTCGAAGGGATCGGGATCGGTAATAGTCTTGACCATGGCGCCGCCCTAGCAGCAGGCGATTCCGCCCCCAAGCTGAACCCGCGCCTTTTCCATAGGGAATAATGGCGGGTTTAACGAAGGTGGGGCAGAAACTGACACGGGGGCAATTTTTCAAACTGCAGGCAGCTTGCGCAGGCACATTTTAGAAAATCCCACTGGGTTAAACTGAAAGATCGAAAATATGTTCCGTGTGAAGTCTTGAATCTCCAAATAAATATGCAGAGCGAAATATCGAGTTTTGAAACTAATCTGGAATTTGAATTTTCAATAATCCAAATTTTATTTGGATTCGATAATAAATGAAATGTCCTGTTCATTTTGACATGCGTATCCGGAAAATTCATTTATAGGGGAATTTCCGATGAAAAAGTCTATTATGCTATCTCTCGCGCTTGCTCCGATGATGATTTTTGGGGCGTGGTCTACATCAGGTGCGGCTGCGGACGATAATGGCAAACGCATTTCTCAGCGCGGCGACCAGATCGGCGATTACGGGTCGGAATGGTCGGACGGCAAAAAAGAAGTCACCAAAGGCCAACGCCTCATCGACAAGAGCATCCGCAAAGCCGCAGATGCCGAGAAGAAAGCGACCCGCGCCCGCGATGACATCGCAAAAGCCGAAGCCGAGCTTCAACAGGCTCAGAGCGACCGCACCAAGGGCGAACAGATGATCGCCAGAGGAACAGACAAAATCGAACAGGCCGAGGCAAAATATTCCGCGCTCAGGAATGGGCCTTCGGCAGTAGTGAACGGCCCCGGAAGCTGACGATCCAGAGCCTTTAGACCGGCACTTAGCGCCGCTGCATATTCCGGCTTTCGCCCGGCATCCGTACTTCCAGCCCGTCCAGCGCCTCGCTCATTTCGATTTGGCAAGCGAGGCGGCTGGTGCGGGCCACTCCGGCGGCGAGGTCGAGCATATCTTCCTCGTCCTCGCTGGCGCGGGGCAGCTTGTCGAACCAGTCTGGCGCGACAATCACGTGGCAGGTTGAACAGGCCATCTGGCCCTCGCAAGTACCCTCCAGCGGTTGGTCGGCACCCTGCGCGACTTCGAGCAAGCGCTGGCCGGGTTTGGCCAAGGCTTGGGCCCGGTCGCCAGTGGCGCTGATGAAGGTGACTTTGATCATCAATTCATGTTCCAACCCATTCTGTCATTGCGAGCGAAGCGAAGCAATCCAGAGCCGCATAAACCGCCCTGGATTGCTTCGCTTCGCTCGCAATGACGAACGCCGTTAATCATGCCCCCTGCGCCAGCGCGGCCGCCTCAATCACGCGGCAGGCAATCTCGACTTCCTCGCGGGTGGTATAGCGGCCAAAGCCGAGCCGGATCGAATTGCGGGCCTGCCCCGGCTCAAGCCCGATCGCGCTCAACACCCGGCTCGGCGCGCCGGTTCCGCTGCCGCAGGCCGAGCCTGCCGAAAAGGCGATCTGGCGGCAATCGCTCAACAGCCGCGGAAAGTTCAGCCCGTCGAGCCGCAAGTTGAGATTGCCCGGCCAGCGCGCAGTCGCACTGCCATTGATCGTCCAGCGAGCGAGGATCTGGCGGGCCAGACTCGACAGGCCCGACAGATGCTGGAAATCCTGCTCCATCCGCACCTTCGACAGTGCCGCCGCCGCCCCGAACCCGGCGCACAACGCCGGGCTGAGCGTGCCCGAACGCAGGCCGCCTTCCTGCCCGCCGCCGTGGATCAGCGAACCAATCGCAACGCCATTCCGCACCCACAGCGCGCCGATCCCTTTGGGGCCATAAAGCTTGTGCGCGGTGATCGCGATCAGATCAGCCTCTTGCGGCAGTTCCAGCTTTCCCGCCGCCTGGACCGCATCGCACAGGAACAGTGCCCCGGCATCATGCGCCCGCTCGGCCAACCGCGCGACCGGCTGGATCGTACCGATTTCATTGTTGACCTGCATCACGGCAACCAACCCGGTTCCTTCGGCAAATTCCACTTCGGGATCGACCAAGCCATCAGCGCTGACCGGCAATTCCTGCACCGCCCCGCCGCTGGCCACTGCGGCATTGAACAGCGCCGAATGCTCAATCGCAGAGCAGGCAATGGCCCCGCGCGGGACTGACAGGATCGCCTGATTGAGCGCTTCGGTCGCGCCGCTGGTAAAGATCACCCGGCCGCCCCTCGGCAGCAGCGCTTCAACCTGTTCGCGCGCCACTTCAACTGCCGCCGCCGCCGCCCGGCCCGCCTTGTGCATTGAGTGCGGGTTGGCGAAACCTATTGATTCCGGGCCAGACAACCACGGCAACATCGCATCGCGCGCTTCTGGGGCCAGCGGGGTAGTGGCCTGGTGGTCAAGATAGATGAATTGAGCGGTCATGTTCGCAATCGTTGCTTTTTGGTCACTCGTTTCTATATAGCGCCTGCTTCCCGATCATAGCCCCATCAGGTCCGGCAGGCCGTTTTACCCCGGCCGCCGCAGATGGTGCCCAACCAATGTCAGGTTCAATGCCATGCCCGCAGTGATCTTTCCCGGACCCGAAGGCCGTCTCGAAGGGCGTTTTCAGCCCGCCAGCCGCCCGCGCGCGCCGGTCGCGATGATCCTTCATCCGCATCCGCAGGCCGGGGGCACGATGAATGACCGGATCACGCAGGCGATGTACAAAACCTTTCAGGCGCGCGGCTTTGCGACGCTGCGGTTCAACTTTCGCGGCGTCGGCCGCAGCCAAGGCAGTTTTGACAACGGTATCGGCGAATTGTCCGATGCTGCGGCGGCGCTCGATTGGGTCCAGTCGATTCACCCAGAGGCCAGCACCACCTGGGTTGCGGGCAACAGCTTTGGCGCGCTGATCGGGATGCAACTGCTGATGCGCCGTCCCGAAATCCGCGGCTTCATCTCGGTCGCCCCGCCCGCCAATATGTACGATTTCAGCTTCCTCGCCCCCTGCCCCGCATCGGGGATCATCATTCAGGGTGCGGCTGATACGGTGGTGACGCCGAACTCGGTGCAAAAGCTGGTCGATAAACTGCGGACCCAGCGCCACATCACGATCCACCACGAGGAAATTCCTCGGGCGAACCATTTCTTTGAAAACGAGATGGCCGATCTGATGCGCTCGGCCGACAACTACCTCGATATGCGGTTGTCGCCGGATTGCCCGATCAGGTGAGCTTGGCTGGCCGGGCTTTGGCCAACTGCTGTGGAATGGCTCGCGCAAAGACGCGAAAGCGCAAAGGCGTTTGCTTGGCACCGCAGGCATTGCTGACATCGCAAAACCCAATGGCTTGAAAGAGGCTTCGCCTCAAATTTGAGCTCTTTGCGTCTTCGCGTCTTCGCGCGAACCCTTTCAAGCTCCCGAGCCAATCTACCTCGGCGCCGCGCTGACCGGTGCCGTGCCGTTGTCATAGGGCACCAGCCACAGCGCCAGGTTGCCTGCGACAATCAACGCGAGCAGCAGCATCAGCCAGACCTGCCTGGTCCTCCCGCCCCGGCGCCACAGCATAACCGCGCCGAATACCAGCGCGATGGCCGCGAGGACCAGGATCGAGAGGACCAGATCAAGGCTCATCGGATCAGCGGGCCAGCTTGCCGGCCATGCCGATGATGTCATCCAGCGGATTGCCATCATGGTTCATGTCGATCAGCGAACCGAGCCCGCCAAGCATACCGCCGCCCGAAGCCGGGGCCGCCTGCTGACCGCCGCCAAGCACTGCGCCCAGGATCGAACCGAGCATTCCGCCCGCGCTGCCCTGACTTTCACCCTGCGCGCCGCCACGTGACGACAGATAACCGCCGACCAGCATCGCCAGGATCGGCAACATCTTCTTGAGCAGTTCGGGATCGAGCCCGGTCTGCCCCGCCGCGTGGCCCGCGACGGTGCGGCTGACGTCTTTTGAGCCAAAAATTTGGCCAAGAACGTCATTGCCCTTGTTCACATCGGTTTCTTGCGGACCCAGCACGCTATCGGCCAGCCCAGCGCCGCCCAGCCCGCCGAGCATTCCGATCAGGCTGCCCAGACCGCCTGCGCCGCCGCCAGCCGCTTCGCTCTGCTTTTGAAAGCCACCAACAATCGCTGGCAGCAAAGCCCCGGCCCCAGCCTGCGCCATTTCAGGCGGTATGCCCAATTGCCCGGCGATTGCATCCAGCCCGCCACTGGCGCGCAGCATTTCCATCATATCCATAGTACGACCCTTTCCAAGATACGCGCCCCGTCTATCGCAACTTGGTGCCCCAAAGCAACGCTGCAGCGGTCACCGGCAGCTAGGTTCCAATCGACGGATTGGAGGCATTGTTGATCGGTATGTAATTGAAAAGGCAGCGGGCTGAGCCTGCGCATAGGCACTTCACCTGTCACACAGACCTGCTAGGCAGGTGTCATCAGGGGAATTGGCGGCTCGGCCGAGTCGCTCCTGCAAGAGGAGTCGCAAGACATGGGTTTTTTCAGCAAGATCAAGGATGCCATTTTCGGCTCAAAGGCCGAAGCCGCCACGCCAGCGCCGGTTGAAGCCGCGCCTGCCGCAGCCCCAGTGGCCGCAGCTCCGGTTGACGTCGCTGCCGTGCTGGGTGCGATGCCGGGTGCCGATACGCACAACTGGCAGAGCTCGATTGTCGATCTGATGAAGCTGGTCGGGATCGATTCGAGCTTTGAAAACCGCAAGGCGCTGGCTCACGAACTGGGCGACGCCGACTATTCGGGTTCTGCCGAAGAAAACATCGCGCTGCACAAGGCCGTGATGAAGGGCCTGGCTGAAAACGGCGGCAACGTTCCGGCCTCGATGCTCGACTGAGCGCGGGCTTAGCCGCAACGAAAAGGGGCTCCGGACCATGCGGTCTGG
>JANMHL010000458.1:0-2209 GCA_031375125.1 Novosphingobium sp.
CGCGCGCGGCCAGCACCTGCGTTTTGCCGGTGCCAGCCGAGGCCGAGAGCCACACGACTTCGCCCGGGTCGACGGCAGGCTGTTGATTGCCCACGAGGGGGAACAGCCCGCTCACGCCTCTTTCTCCCCGCGTGCTTGCCATTCATCCAGCCGCATCAGTTGATCGAAATCGTTGTAATCCTTGAGGTCCGGATTGAGTCGCGCCTCAAACGGCTCGTCGCCCTTGATCCATCGGTCGATCGCATCCAGCAAATAGCGCTGCGTTTCGGTCAGGAATTCATCGCGCGGAATGCCCGTCTTGCGCCCCTCTGCGACCGGTTCGGAAACGTAGCCAAAGCCGGTTTCGCTTTTGTCGTCTTTGCCGAACGACCAGTATTCGAATCCGTCCGGCAGTCCGGCGACGCCTTCAAAACCCTTGGCCGCCGCAATCAGCCCGAGTGTGCCAAGCTGGAGCGCGAACCCGTCTTTGACCTGCCCGCCCGATGGCGGCTTACCGGACTTGTAGTCGACCACCACCAACCGCCCATCGGCGTGGCGATCAATCCGGTCGGCCCGGCCATGGATCTTGACCCCGGCGAGGATCATTTCGCCCTTGATCTCACTTTTCAAAACGTCGCGCCCTGCGCCGCTGTCGCGGGTGATTGTGGCGTCGATCCACTCCAGCGCCGCAGCCAAGCGCGGCCACCACAGGCTGCGCGTGACCGGATGGGCCTGCATCGCGGACAGTTCTTCCTGCGCAACCGCGATCAGTTCCCCGGCCCGGCCCCCGGCCTGATGCCAGCGCTCCATCACCTTGTGCACAACCGTGCCCTGCCAAGCGGGGGTCGGATCGGCATCGAGCGGATCGAGCCGTTTGAGCCGCAGGATTGCTGAGGCGTAAAACTGATAGGGATCGCCGCGCAGCCGGTCGATTGCGGTGACCGACAGCGCGACATTGCGCTGGGCCGCGCTGGGGCTCGGCTTGGGCTGGGGATAGGGCGGCAGCTGCGGCAGATGGTCGATTGTCCGGGCTAGCGCCACCGCCTCAAGCTCGCGGTGGCTATCGGCCAGATCGCCGAGCATCGCCTCGACCCGAAGCACGAACCGGCTGGGAATTACGGGCCCGGCTTCATCACGCTGGGCCCAACTTAGCACCACTTCAGGCGCGCCGAGGGCTCCAGCCAGATCGTGCGCAGCAAGGCCGATGCGAAACTCGCCCGCCGGTACTCCCAGCGCGCGCAGCACGGCGGGCGGTAGCAGCGGTTCCGGGCTGGGCGCGGCGGGCCAAGATCCTTCGGTCAGGCCGGCACAGATCACCAGATCGGCCCGGCTCATCCGTGCCTCCAGCACGCCATAGATTGCCACGCGCGGGTGCCCGCCCCATGGCGGCCGCACCGCGACCCGGTCCATTGCATCGCGCAAGACGCGGGGCAGATCGCCCGGGTCAAGCCGCGTGCCGATTGCCTCAGCAGCTTCACGCAGTTCAACCAGCCAAGCAGACAGGGCGCGGCCATCAGCCTCACCCCACAGCCGCGCCCCGCACAGCGCCTCACCCGCCGCCGCCAGCGCATCGAGCGTATCGGCCAGTGTCCCATCCTGCGGCAGTTCGATCAGCGGGGTCAGCACCGCCTCGACACCCTGCCACCAGTCCGCAATCGCATCGCCGCGCCCGCGCTTGTCCAGCTTGGCAATCGCTGCGCGGATGGGTTCAAACCCCGGCATCGGGCGCGGCCCGCGCAAAGCCAGATCAAGCGCGCGGGCATTGCTGAGCCAGGCGGCGCGGCCCTCTCCCATGCCCACAAACGGATGGATCAGCAGCGCCAGTAACGGCACTGGCGAAGCCGCACTGGCAGCCAGTTCGGCCAGCAGCAACAGCACTCGCCCGGCGGCGGTTTGCGGCAGGGGCAAACCGGCGGAATCGTCAGCCTGCACATTCCAGCGCTTCAGATGCGCGACCACCCGGCCGGCCAAACCGCGATCCGGCGTAATCAGGGCGATCCGTTTTTCCGGTTCATCGAGCGCGCGGCGGATCAACAGCGCAATCGCCTGCGCCTCTTCACCCGGATGCGCCGATTCCATCAGCCGCACGCCCGACAGGCGGCGCTGCTCGGCCTTGAGATCGACCCAGCCCGCGCTGCCTTCGGGCGGCAGAAACAGGTTCGAGATTGCCCGGCTGCGCGTCGGCGGCGCTGCTGCCAAACCGGCGCGGTGCCAAGGGTCAACCTCAGCG
>JANMHL010000142.1:0-3293 GCA_031375125.1 Novosphingobium sp.
TCGTCAGCCTCCCTGCCCCTCCCTGCCCTCCACGCCAGCCACGGCGGCTGCTGGCTGCGTGATGGGCACGGCGCAACGCGGACTGTCGCAAAGGGCGATGCGATTGTCGCCGCCGCCGATACTCCGCTTTTGATGCTCAACGCGCCGCTGGTGGCGACGCGGCTGGGTTATCCGGATCTGTCCGGGCTCGATCTGCTGGAACTGTTCGCTTTCGTGTTCCCCGCACGGTTCGTGGTGCCAACACCAAAGGGGCTGGCCCATGCACTGGGCCTGACCGAACCTGATGGCGACGATACTGTTCCCGCGCTCTTGCAGCAGGCGGCAGAGGCTCTGCTCGCCACCTGCCAGCAGCCAGACTGGGCGATGCGCGAAGGGGCGTGGTCGGCGTTGCAGAACCTTACCAAGCTGCGCTGGACCTGGGCGCCGCTGCTGACTGCGCGGATCGCCACTCCGGCCAAGGCTGAACGCTGGCTGTTCTCGCGCCTGCCCGAATGGGAGGAATCGCCTGAGCGGCCTCAGCCCGGCCAGATCGCGCTGAATGCCGATGATGT
Organism: Novosphingobium sp.; assembly: GCA_031375125.1. Lineage (GTDB taxonomy): Bacteria > Pseudomonadota > Alphaproteobacteria > Sphingomonadales > Sphingomonadaceae > Novosphingobium. The sequence goes on from JANMHL010000142.1 coordinate 552, forward strand.
GCATTCCCGCCTCACCCGGCTCACTGGCAACGGCGCGGAAAGCCGTCCGGCGCAGGCCAATTACGCGCAGGAAGCCGCGCACTTGTTTGAACCGCGCCGCCGCGAAGGCGTGCCGCATCTGCTGCTGGCGCAGGCCGGGACCGGGATCGGCAAGACGCTGGGTTACTTGGCTCCAGCCTCGCTGTGGGCGCAGCAATCGGGCGGGACTGTCTGGGTTTCGACTTTCACCAAAGCGCTGCAGCGCCAGCTTCGCCGCGAAAGCCGCCGCGCTTGGGACGGGTCTCGCGCCGATGGTAGCCAGCCGGTGGTGGTCCGCAAGGGCCGCGAGAATTACCTGTGTTTGCTGAACCTTGAGGACGCCTTGCAAGGCGGCTTCACTGGCCGGGCCGCGATCATGGCGCAGCTGGTGGCGCGCTGGGCCGCCTACAGCCAGGACGGTGACATGATCGGCGGCGATCTGCCCGGCTGGCTCGGCACGCTGTTCCGCCAGCGCGGGGTCAAGGCGCTGACCGATCAGCGCGGCGAATGCGTCTATGCCGGGTGCCCGCACTACCGAAAATGTTTCATCGAACGCTCGGCGCGGGCCAGCGCGCAGGCCGATCTGGTGATCGCCAACCATGCGCTGGTGATGGTCAACGCCGCGCGCGGGCGCGACACTGCCCAGCGCCCGACTCGAATCGTATTCGACGAAGGCCATCATGTGTTCGAAGCGGCGGACTCGACCTTTGCCGCTGCGCTGACCGGAAACGAAACAATCGAACTGCGCCGCTGGGTGATCGGGCCAGAGCGCGGTGCCAAGGGTCGCCGCCGGGGCCTCTCTGCCCGGCTCGCCGACCTTGCCAGCTATGACGAGGCGGGCGGCAAAGCAATTGCCGCCGCGCGCCACGCCGCCGAGGCATTACCCGGCGATGGCTGGCTGCAACGCGTGGCTGAAAACGCCCCGTCTGGTCCGCTCGAAGAGCTGCTCGCCGCCGTCCGCGCCACCGTTTACGCCCGCGATGAAAGCGGCGGGCAAGAGGCGGGCTATGGCCTCGAAACCGAAGTTGCGCAGCTCGACGGGGCGTTCATCGAGCGCGCCGGGGCCGCTCAAGCCGCGCTAGCTGAACTGCGCAGCCCGCTGATCCGGCTGGGTGTGCGGCTGGAGGCTTTATTGGCCGAACCGCCCGATTGGCTTGACGGCCCCGGCCGCGCCCGGATCGAAGGCGCGCGGCATTCGCTCGGCTGGCGGATTGACCTGTTGATCGCGTGGGAGGCTTTGCTCGGCCGGATGGGCGGACCAGCCGATCCCGAATTCGTCGATTGGCTGGCGGTTGAACGCGGCGACGCCCGCGAGTTCGACATTGGCATTCACCGCCGCTGGCTCGATCCGATGAAGCCGTTCGCCAAAACCGTGCTGGAGGGCGCGCACGGGGTCATGCTGACCAGCGCCACGCTGCGCGATGGCAACGATTGGGACGCGGCGGTGACCCATTCGGGCGCGCCGGTGCTGGGCCTGGCACCGCGCCTATCCAGTTTCGACAGCCCGTTTGACTATGCCGCGCAAGCCGAAGTGCTGATCGTCACCGATGTGCCGAAAGGCGATTTGGCCGCGCTGGCCGGGGCCTATGCCCGGCTGATCGAGGCAGCGCAGGGCGGCGCACTGGGGCTGTTTACGGCGATCCGGCGCCTGCGCGCGGTGCATGGCCGGATTGCTGACCGGCTCGCGCGCGGCGGACTGCCGCTCTATGCCCAGCACGTCGATCCGATTGATACCGGCACTTTGGTCGATATCTTCCGCGATGATCCGCGCGCCAGCCTGCTCGGCACCGATGCCCTGCGCGATGGGGTCGATGTGCCGGGCCATTCGCTGCGGCTGGTGGTGATGGAGCAAGTGCCTTGGCCAAAGCCGTCAATCCTGCACCGCGCGCGGCGGTTGGCGGGCGGCGGCAGTGCCTTCGATGACCGGATTATCCGCGCGCGATTGGCGCAGGCGTTTGGGCGGCTGATCCGCAGCAAAGACGATCACGGTATCTTCGTGGTGCTGTCCGCCGCCTTCCCCAGCCGCTTGCTCAGCGCCTTTCCTACCGGAACCCGCGTCACACGCCTGACACTCGATGAGGCTTTACAACGGGTCACAGCGGGTGTTTCAGAACTACCCGTCAAACGTGAGACGCTAACTTGAAAATCTTGGGCCTGTTCCGCCACGCCAAATCCGATTGGCAAGACCCGCGCGCGCGCGATTTCGACCGACCGCTGAATGATCGCGGGCGCAAGGGTGCTGCGGTGATGGGACGGCATATCCGCGATCACGGTGCGACGTGGGACCGCACCATTTCCTCCCCGGCAATCCGGTGCGCCGAGACGATCGAGATCGCCTGCGAGGCCGCAGCCCGCCCGGTTGCGGTTAACTGGGACCGCCGGATTTACCTTGCCAGCAGCGCGACCCTGATCGACCTGCTCCGCGAAACCGATGGCGATCCGAAATCGGTGCTGATGGTTGGCCACAATCCGGGCCTGGAAGATCTGATTTTCGATCTGGTTCCCGATGACGGCACAAGCCCCTTGCGCGATTCGGTCGAAGTGAAATTCCCGACTGCGACGTTTGCGGTGCTGGAGCTGAATATCGAACGCTGGGCCGATCTGTCTGAGCGTTGCGGCAAACTGGTCCACCTGACCCGCCCGCGCGATCTGGATCCAGAATTGGGCCCGGCGGCGGTTTAGAACATCGCGAATACCTGCGCTCCCCCGCGCAGGCGGGGGCCT
>JANMHL010000114.1:0-6193 GCA_031375125.1 Novosphingobium sp.
ATAGCGGATCGCATTGCCAACCAGATTGAGCATGATCTGCAACACCCGTCGGAATTCGGCGATCGCGGGCAAATGCTCGCCCAGCTTGGGAGCGTCAATCGAGATCCCATTTTCCTGTGCCCGCACCGCCAGAATGCCAGCAGCGCGGCGCGCCACATCGGCCAGATCGATCCGGTCGGGCGCGGTGTTGAATTCGTCGGATTCGACCACTTCCAGATCGGCCAGATCCTCAACCAGCGCCAGCAAGTGCTGCCCGGCCGCGGCGATATCGGCGGCGTATTGGCTGTATTCCTCGGCCAAGGGCCCGGCCATCCGCGTGCGGATCGTTTCGGCATTGGCGATGATCCGGGCAATCGGCTGACGCAGCACTGGCGCGATATCACGCCCGACCAGTCCCGGTCCGTTATTGGGCAAGACCACTGCGCCCGGCGCTGGAGCGGGCGGTGCCGAAGCCAGCGGCGTGTCGGCGGTCAGGAACAGGTCGAACCCACTGGGATCGCCGCCCGGAACCATTCTCGGCAGCAAGCTGGCGCGCCAGCAACGCGCCGATCCTGCCAGCTGCAGCTTGGCCCCATCGAGCAGTCGCCAATGCATCGGCTGATGGTGACTGACGCCTTCAATGGTCACGAAATCGGTCCAAGGCCGTCCGATCCCGCTGCGCATGGCAACCAGCAGTTCGGCCAGATCAGCCCCATCGCCCTCAACCGCCAAAAGGCATTGCTGGGCATCGAGCTGGGCGCTGAGTTCGGCGAGCGAGCGGTCGATTGCGGCGCGGTGATCGCTGATCAGTGCGGGGTCTTCGGGCGGCAGCGGGCTGACCTGCCAGGATTTGACCGAAATCGCACAGCCGCCCTCGGCCAAGGGTTCGATCTCAACCCAGGCAGTAATCGCATCGCGGCCATTGTTGGCGCGGATCGTGCGGGCCAACTTTAGCCCGAAGCTGCGGGCCTTTTCTTCAAGTTCGCGCAACACCGGGATCGCGATGGTGCCGGGAACCGCGCCGCCGCAATCCAGCTGGAGGCTGAGCAATGGCTCGCTGGCCGACAGCAACTGGCCATCGGCGTCACTTTGCGCGTGCGCAATTCCTGATTGGGCGGCGTTCATCTGGGTCAGCTACCCGGATAGGCAGCGGACCGCGCCAGCAAGGCAGCGGCGTGGTCAGTGCTGAGGTTCTCAAACCCTTCGGGCAAGGTAACTTCGGGGTGGAGTGAGCTGAATTGTTCTTCCACCGCCTGAGGCCGTTGCCCAGCAGCCCGCAGTGCCAGCGCCAACCGTGCTACCTGCCCTTCGTTGGTGGCCAAAACCGCCATATCGCGGTCCTGCCCCGAAGCCAGCGCCAGCGCGCTCAGGAACATCGGAACGCCGGCATGGGTCACCGAAAGCGCCGCGGTCGCGCCGCCGCCCATCCCAGTGACCAGCCGCGCAATCAGCCCCAACCGGGTCCGGCTTTCGTCATAACGCTCACGGATCGCGAGTTCGGCGGCCGCATGCAGCGCCAGCGTGTCTTGATCATCGCCTGCCAGTCCGCGCAGCGCCACCAGCGCCGCATGAAGCAAATCGCCGGGTAGTTCCATCAAAGGCAGCTGCATCCGCCGCTGAGTCTGGGCAAAGCGCGCTTGTGAAGCGAGCAGCGCCATCGAACTCGCCGCAACCTGTTGATCGGGAGAGGATACCAGCGCCTGCAGCAATGGCGATATGACCGGATCGAGCGCCAGTCGCGCTTCCATCCGCAGCGCCAGCTTCCATTCCAGTGCGAGCGCATGAACATGGCTGAGAAAGCCCGGATGCCCAACAAACCCATCGACCAGTGCGGCCAGTTGCACGGGTGCATGATCACGCTGATCGGGGGTTCCGGCAGCAGAGTTCAACTCATCAAGCAACTGGCGGGCGACGTGATTCATCATGCTGCGCAGCGATGCTAGGATCTCGTCACTGAACACCGAATGCTCATCATTCGCCAGCAGGTGGCGCAAAATCGGCGCAATCGTGCCAATCATCGCGTCACCGTGCGCCAATTCCTCGCGCAGGGTCAGCTCGATCGGAGCGGCGGATAGGGTCTGGGCAGCAATATTACTCATGCCCGCGGTCATAGCCTTGCTTGGTTAAGGTCGCGTTAGCCGCGATGGACCGAGCGACGCGAGGATTCCAGCAAGCCCCGCCAGTGCCGCCGCGACATGCACCGCCAACGATCCCGCTCCAAACGCGATTGCCCCGCCCAATCCCAATGCCAGCAAGGCCCGATCGCCAAACCAGCCAATCCAGCGCGGCGCAAACAGCCGCGGCAAAATCCGCAACAAGGCCACCAGCATGAACGGCGGGAACAGTCGGTCGATGAAATGCTGATCGCCATGCATCTGGCTGCCCCAGGCTGCCAGTACAACGATCAAACCATCGCACAGCCAGCCATAAAGTTCCTTGCTATCCAGACCTTTGCGCAGATGGCTGGCCTCAGTCTCGATCCGCGACAGCAGCACCGCACATTCACGCAGCAACCAGCCCACGGCGACCAGCCCCAACCCCAGTGCCAGAAAATTGAACCAGCCCGCCCCCAGCGCCAACAAGGCCATAACCGCCGCCGCAATCACCAACGCCAGGGCGCCACTGCCTGCATGAAGCATCGCCGGCCCAAAACTACGCACCGCCAGCAATGCCAATCCCCGCGACGGGCTGAGCGCGCCTTCATCGCGGGTCCGTTGCCGCACCCACAGCGGTTCAAGCGCATGGGCCTCATCCTCGCTGCGAACGAGGGTCCAGAACAGGCCATCAAGCCCCGGCGCCGGGATCGCTCTTTGGCGCACCCCGGCTTGCAAGGCGATCCGTTGCAAGGACGATGCCGCATCGCAATCGGATGGCAATTCAGCCAACCGTTCAACCAACCGCCCGGGCAAACGCATCGCTGCCGCACCTGCGTGGTTGAGGTCGATCCGTTCAAATCCAGCGGCCAGGCCCTGTTCGATCGGTTGGACCAGAATGGCCTGTCCTTCCTCGAGCAAGGCGGCCGCTTCGGGAATTGAGACAAACAGGCCGTCGCCAATTATAAAGACTTCATCGACCGTCGTAACCAGCCCGACCAGCGCCCGGGCATTGGCGATCACATTGAATTGCGCCTTGGCCGCCTCAGCCAGGTGTTGCAATTCGACCAGCTCGGCGGTCAGCCGCGGGGCGATGCAGATGATCCGCTCACACTTGAGCTCCAACGCCAGGGCAAGCTGTTGGCGCGCAACCGTCAGACCGCCAATCCGCAAAAATGCGCGTGGCAGGGCCCCTGCGATTCCGGCAGGTTCCAGCATGGTAAGAACGGCGACCCGCAGCGTCTTTCTCCGCGCATTTGCGATGGACTGTGGCTTCTAGGGCACTCTCGGCAAGGTGCCAAGCGCTAGCGCGGCGACGCGGTCTAAGCTGCTGCGAAGTCGCTTAGAAATGTGCGAATGTGGCGCAAGACAGTGGGATCGCCGGGGGCGCCATCCAAGGCCTCTTCGGCCAAGGCCATCAACGCTTCGGCATGAAAGGTGGCCGCAACGCCTTTTAGGCGCATTGCACTCATCTGCCAATTGGCATCACAGCGCGATCGCCCCAGCAAATCTAACTGCCGCTCGACGCTTTCAATAAAGGCCTGACGCAGCTCCGAAAACAGCACAGCATCCTCGCCCGCTGCCGCGGCGAGAGTTGCATCGAGGGCTCCTGCTTCATATGCCATCGTTCCGGTCTAGGCGCAGTTGGTTAAACTGGGGTTTATCCCCCGCCACAACATGGTAAACGCTACACCATGACCCGTGGAACCCGCATCGTTGCCGTCGACTCCAGCGCGCCTGAAAGCGAACTGCTGCTCGATTCCGTTGAATCCGATGTTGCCGCAGGCCCGGCGCCCGATGATTGGTGGGACGAAGCCCCGCCGCGTCCCGCCCGGCCCTGGGCAGCGATCATTGCCGGAACTGTCACCCTGCTGGCGATCGCCGGGTGGACCGCGCTGCTGTTCCTGGCCAACCGGGAGGCCATGCTGGCCGGTGGCTCGATTGTCCAATGGACCGGTTGGTTGCGCGATTGGTCTGTGCCGGTGCTGCTGCTGGCGGTGGTCTGGCTGATCGCGATGCGCAACAGCCGCCGCGAAGCATTTCGCTTTGGTCAGACGGCACGGTTGCTGGGCGATGAAGCGGCGCGACTGGAAACCCGGCTGACCACAGTCAACCGCGAGCTCAGCCTCGCGCGGGAATTCATTGCGGCGCAATCGCGCGACATCGATTCGCTGGGCCGGGTCGCGACCGAGCGGCTCTCGCTCCATTCGGACAAGCTCGCCTCGCTGATCCATGACAACGGCACCAAGATTGACGCGATCCAGACCGTCAGCGCTTCTGCGCTTGAAAACATGGAAAAGCTGCGCGGGCAGCTGCCCGTGATCGCCAGTTCGGCCAAAGACGTGACCAACAACATCGCCACCGCCGGACGGACCGCCAATACCCATGTCGAAGAGCTGATCGGCGGGTTCAACAAGCTAAACCAATTTGGCCAGGCCAGCGAACGGCAGGTCATTTCGCTGCGTGAGGTGGTCGATCAAACCTTGGCCGAATTCACCCGGCAAACCGAACAACTAGGCGCCATCGCCGAGGACCGATTTGCCGCGCTGACCGAGCGCGGTGCCGAATTCCGAACCCAGCTTGATGGGCAAGAGGTTGAAGCGCTGGCCGCAATCCGCAACCGTGCAGGCGCGCTGACCACAGAACTCGAGGAGGCTCGCAAGGCGCTCGATGCGCAGGAAGGCGATACGCTGACTTCGCTGCGGGCACGGCTATCGGCGGTGCGTGAGGAAAGCGCGGCCATCGGCCGGTCGTTGCGCGAAGGCGAAGGCAAAGCGCTTGAGGCATGGCGTGCGGCCACGGCGCAACTTGAAGAAGACCTCACCGTCGCCATCGGCAAGGTCGCCGAAATCGACAAACAGGCGTTGGCTTCGGCCCGCAACCGGCTGGGTGAACTGGCGCGCGAGGCCGAAGAGCTCGACAACCGGATGGGAGAACGCGACCAGCTGTTCTCAACCGAGATCGAACGGCGCCGCGCCGAATTTGAAACCCGCCACGGTGAATTCATTGCACTGCTCAGCACCCAGATGGCCGATTTTGATGGAGCAATCGAACAACGTCGCCGGGCCCAGGAAGAGCACGGCCGCAAGTTGGTATCGCACAGCGAAACTGTCGCGACGCAGCTTGATCACTTCACCCGCAAGATGGCCGAAGTGGCCGATCTGGGCGGGGAGGCAGAGAGCCGCGTTGCCGCCAGTATGGCCGCACTGGGCGACAAGCTGGCCGCCAGCCGCAATGCCTTGTCCGGGACCGATCTGGCCGTGGCCCAATTGACCGACAGCAGCGTCCGCTTGCTCGAACTGATCCAGGCCAGTGTTCAGCATTCGAGCCATGATCTGCCGCAAGCCATGGTTGCGAGCGAAGACCGGCTGATGGCCATTGAAGCCCGGGTCGGCGCACTGACTGACAAGCTGGGTGAGGCCGACAGCAAGGGGCAGGCTGTGGCCGGTCATCTCGCGCAAAGCTCAACCGTGCTGGCGCAATCTCTCGGCCAAATTGAGCGCCTGAGCGGTAAGCTCACGGACGAAAGCAGTCAGCAGGCAGCGACGCTCGAAGCCATGCAGGCCGCGCTGGAACGGGTTCGCAGCGAAAGTCTGGCGTTGGCCGAACAATCACAGTCCGAACTCAAGCGCGCGATTGAAGAGCTTGATCTGTCGGCCAAGGCAGCCGTCGCCGGGATCGGTGAAATGAGCGCGGCCGCGATCTCCGCCCTCGCCGCCCGGCTTGGCGAAGAAAGTGGTGCGGCCATCGACAAAGTGATGCGGACGCGCGCAGCTGAGGCGGCGGGTCAGCTGGAACAGGCCGCAGCCCATGCCGCTGGGGTCGGCCGCGAGGCGGCGGTCCAGTTGCGGGATCAACTCGCCAAGGTCAGCGAGCTGACCGGCCATCTGGAACAACGCGTCGCGCACGCCCGGGCCAAGGCCGAAGATCAGGTCGATAACGATTTCGCCCGGCGCGTGGCCTTGATCACCGAAAGCCTCAATTCGCACGCCATCGATATTGCCCGCGCGGTCGACAGTGATGTCAGCGATACCGCCTGGGCCTCATACCTGAAGGGCGATCGCGGCGTGTTTACCCGCCGCGCGGTGCGCCTGCTTGAAACCGGCGAGGCCAAGGCTACG
>JANMHL010000182.1:0-6632 GCA_031375125.1 Novosphingobium sp.
GAGGTCGCCGAGTTGCTCGGGCGGGGGTGGGGGCGGAGGAGGCGAGGCCATTGTCATCATTGCCGGGGCAGGCGGCGCCATCATTCCGCTCTTGTCGCGGCGCTGTGAGGTGACGATAATTTCAGCGCTGTCGTCAGATTCGTAACCCTCACCAGCCGAATAGGGCCGGACCAGCTGATAGGGCTGCTCGGGCTTGCGCGGGATCTGATGGGTCCGCTGTTGCGGCCAGCAGCGCGCGATCACTTGCGGTTGGTTGTTGAAGAACTTGCGAACATAGGACCGGTTGAGCCCGCCCGCGACAATCTGGGTGCGGGCATTGTTCAGCGAGACGGTGTTCCCATTGGCCAGTGTGATCCAGCCGCCAATGTCCATCGTTTTGCCATCCGGGTTGATCTGCGCGGTATAGTTCGCGCTCCAGTCAAACCCTTCGGCGATATAGGTGAGCGTGACCGTCGCCGTGATCGCGCGCGGACTGTTGGTCAATACCGACAGGGTCGGCCGAGCCGACAACCCCTGTGCGCCGCTGGAATAACGAAACGTTTCGGGCAGGCCCGAACAGCGTAAGTCTTCGATGCCATTCGCGGTCTTGAATACGACCCCCTGGTCGCTGGCGGAGAGGATTTCGGCAGTGACCAGAACGGGTTTTCCGGTGCGCGGATCGGTCCGCTTCAGCGTGACGACTTTGCCGCGCGCCGCGCGAACCAGCGATGAGGGATTGAGCAGGGCGGCATCGCGGTTCTTTTCCAGCACACCGCCGGGCAGGCCCGATACGATCGCGCTTTCGGGCAAGATGCCATCGACTACGCCTTCAAAGCGCAACCGGCTACGCCCGGCCGGTATCCGGACAGTGCGGGTTTCCATCACCACCGCAAAGCCGCCCAGGTTGCTTAGCTGGATCGAGCCGCCGTTGCGGTTCGGCGCGCGGTAGATCGTCACCGATACGTCGCTGGGGGCGGACGCAGCCACGTCCTGCCCCTGCTGCGCCTGCGCGGGCAGAACGGTCAGACTTGCGGCGACTATGGCGGCGAGCCAGCGCATTGCCGGGGCCTTAATACCGGCTGTCGAAAGTGGCGGTCAGATCGGTTTTGCCATTGGCCGGAACCGTGACGCTCCAGACCACTGAATCGGCATCGCGGCGCTCGCTCTTCTGGCTTTCGGCGCTGATCCGAACGTCGCCCCACAGACCGCCCTGAATCACCCGCACCGTCACCGGCTTGGGCAGGGCATTGGTCAGGGTGTAGCGCATCGTGGTCTTCCAGCGGCGCTCATTCACCCGGGTCCGGGTTTCAACCACCGGCTGGACTTTTACATCAAACGCATCGCCGGTGCCGATGGACAGCTTTGAGCCCATCGGGGTGTGGCCAATCGCGTTTTCGCCGATGAATTGCGCCTGCCCGCGGGCATCCTTGATATAGAACCGGACGATCCCTGCAGGCAGTTGATCGCCGAGGCCGCCTTTGGCCGAATTGCTGAACTGATAGACGGTGGCGGCGCTGATCGGGGTTTCCGAAGTCTGCATCCAACCAAATCGCGCTTCATAACCGTGCTGGGCCGGTGCGCCGTGGACGTCGAGGAAGCTGACCTGCTTGGTTTGCAGATTTGAAATCGTGGTGCGTTCGCCCAGTGGGTAAAGGTAATAGTCGCCCAGCCGTTCGCGGGTCCCACTTTCAGTTCCAGCTTCAACCATGCCTTCGCCGTCCTGCGGCTGTTGATAGCCGCGATTATAGGCCTGGCCGATCATTCGCGGATTGCCCGCCACCAGCACAGTCTTGGCATTTTCGTAAGTCGTGCCGGAATTGTTGGTCAGTGTGACCCAGCCTTGCACGTCGATCGTTCCGGTCTTGTCATCATACAGCGCGACATAATCCGCCCGCCAGCCAAGGCCCGGAGTGAGATAGCGCAGCGAAGCTTCGCGGGTGCCGGGATTGCCCTGCAGCGTGATCGACAAGGTCGGATCGGCGCGCATATTGGGCGGGACTTTGTCAAAGATCACCCGCACCGGCAGGCCATCGTCGCGCAGCACTTCGATCCGGTTACCGATTTGCAGCACGACCCCGCCATTGGCCGCCAGCACCACCGCCTGTTCACGCGTTTCCGCGCCGGTCGCCGGGTTGGTGCGGACCAGCGTGATCGTCTGACCTACTGCGTTCTCCTTGATCTTGGCGGGGGACAGCATGTCATAGTCAAAATTCTGCTCGATAATCCGCATATCGGTTGCCGCCAGACTGGCGGTTTCGGGGCGGATCTGGGCCGAAACGTTCTTGAATTCGACCCGCTGGACCTTGCCATCAAAGGTGACTTGGCGGGTATCCTGCACCAGCGCCTGATTATCAGCATAGATGGTGATATCGACCCCGGTTTCAGCAGATGCCGCCGTAGTAAGAGCGATGAGTGAAGCGGCAGCGATCAGGGACAGGCGCAGCATATCAGGGTCTCCTCTTGCAATGATGTGATAAAGTTACATCCATCACTGTCAATATCTTTTGCTTCGCAGGGCAGAGCTGAACGCTGGGTTGCCGAGAAGATGCCTTTCACCAGCGGAATCCCAGATCGCGCCAATTGTCGCACCGTGGCACAACCACAGCACAACCGGCACTTGCAATTAGGCCCGCTTCGCGCGAACAAGTGGCTGGGTATGCGCGTACCTTACCGTTTTGAAAGGGTTGTCTCGATGAAATCTCTCCTCCGCACCGGCGCTGGCTTGCTGGCCGCTGCTTCGGTTCTAGCCGCACCGATGCAGGCTTCGGCCCAGAATTCCAACTACGATACCGTGCTGTATGATCTGATGCTCGATTGCACTGCGCTGCAAGTCCTGTTTGCCCAGGCTGCGGATAGCGAAGCTGACAAGAAGAGCGCGTCGAACAAGGCGGTTGGCTATCTCTCAGCCGCGAACACTCTGTCCGGTTCGGAAATCAAGGATCTCGGCCCGGTTCTTCAGCCGCGCCGAGCCAAGATTCTGGCCGCGCTCGACAAGAAGGACGGCTCGGCCGAACGCCTCGTCAAGTCCTGCGCCGCGATCTATCTGGTCGGCACTAACGCTGCAGCTGCCGCCGCCAAGTAAGACGCGCGTTCAAAAAGAGGGCGCTGCCGCAGGGCGGCGCCCTTTTTTTACGCGTCGATCAAATCCCGGTCGACATCGCCAGCCCGGTTCTGGATGAACATAAAACGTTGCGCGGGGTCTTTACCCATTAACCGGTCAACCAGATCCTTGACCGCCGCGCGGCCTTCGTATTCGGGGGGCAGCGTGATCCGCAGCAGGCCGCGGCTGGCGGGGGCCATGGTAGTTTCGCGCAGCTGGCCGGGGTTCATTTCGCCAAGGCCCTTGAAGCGCCCAACGTCGACCTTTTTGCCCTTGAACTGCGTGGCTTCCAGCTCGGCCCGGTGGGCATCGTCGCGGGCATAGGCGCTCTCTTTACCAGCAGTCAGCCGGTACAGCGGCGGCTGCGCCAAATAGAGGTGCCCGCGCCGAACAACGTCTGGCATTTCCTGAAAAAAGAACGTCATCAGCAGCGTCGCGATATGTGCGCCGTCAACGTCGGCGTCGGTCATGATGATGATCCGGTCATAGCGCAGATTATCGGCGTTGCAGTCCTTGCGCATCCCGCAACCGAGCGCGAGGGCGAGGTCGGCAATTTCAGAATTTGCGCGAATTTTGTCAGCTGAAGCACTGGCGACGTTGAGGATTTTACCGCGGATCGGCAGGATCGCCTGAGTCTTGCGATCACGGGCTTGCTTGGCGCTGCCGCCAGCAGAATCCCCTTCAACGATGAACAGTTCGGTATCGGCATCGCCTTCGCCGGTACAATCGGTCAGCTTGCCGGGCAGGCGCAGCTTGCGGGAATTGGTTGCGGTTTTGCGTTTAACCTCGCGTTCGGCCTTGCGCCGCAGCCGCTCGTCCATCCGTTCCATCACCGCGCCGAGCAGCGCTTTGCCGCGCTCCATATTGTCGGTCAGGAAGTGGTCAAAGTGATCGCGCACCGCGTTCTCGACCATCCGCGCAGCTTCCGGGCTGGTCAGGCGGTCCTTGGTCTGGCTCTGAAACTGGGGCTCGCGGATAAATACTGAGAGCATCACTTCGCTGCCGGTAATGATATCCTCGGGCGCAATGTCCTTGGCCTTTTTCTGGCCGATCAGATCGGCAAAGGCGCGAATGCCCTTGCTCAGCGCGGCGCGCAGGCCGGCCTCGTGCGTGCCGCCATCGGGGGTTGGGATGGTGTTGCAATAATAGCTGTACGACCCGTCCGACCACAGCGGCCAGGCGACCGCCCATTCGACCCGGCCCTGTTCCTCGCCTGGGAAATCCTGCGAGCCCGAAAAGAACTGCGTGGTGACGCACTCGCGCGCGCCGATCTGTTCCTTGAGGTGATCGGCGAGGCCGCCGGGGAATTGGAACACTGCCTCAGCTGGAACATCATCACTGACCAGCGTATCGGCGCATTTCCAGCGGATTTCGACCCCGGCAAACAGGTATGCTTTGGAACGGACCAGCTTGAACAACCGGGCCGGTTTGAACTTGGCCTCATCTCCGAAAATTTCGGTATCGGGCACGAAAGTCACCGCCGTCCCGCGCCGGTTTGGGGTGGGGCCAAGGTGCTGGAGCGGCCCCAGCGGAGCCCCGCGCGAAAATTCCTGCGCGTAAAGCTCTTTGCCGCGCGCCACTTCGATCCGGGTCAGGCTGGACAGCGCGTTGACCACCGACACACCGACCCCGTGCAGGCCGCCGCTGGTGGCATAGGCTTTGCCCGAAAACTTGCCGCCCGAATGCAGCGTGGTCAGGATCACTTCGAGCGCGGACTTGCCGGGATATTTGGGATGCTCATCGACCGGGATGCCGCGACCGTTGTCGGTGATGGTCAGGCGGTTGCCTTCTTCCAGCACAACCTCGATCCGATTGGCATGGCCCGCAACCGCTTCGTCCATCGCATTGTCGAGCACTTCGGCAGCGAGGTGGTGGAACGCGCGTTCATCGGTGCCGCCGATGTACATCCCGGGACGGCGCCGGACCGGCTCCAGCCCCTCCAGCACTTCAATCGCGCTGCCATCATAGGAATCGCCCGTGCTGGCGGGTAGCTTGTCAAACAGATCATCGGCCATGGGCAGGGCTATAGGCGCTGTGGATTCCGCCGTGCAAGCGGGCAACCCCGGTTTTCGTCAGTCCACGAACTTCTCTGGCGCGGCGCTGACCACGGTGATCCCGCCAGCGCGGGTTTCGCGCACTTCCAGCGAGCGTTCGACCAAGCCGTTTGCGCTGAACCGGAAGGGTCCATCAAGCCCCAGAAACCCGCCGGTATCGATCAGTTTGGCAAAGGGAAACGGCGTTCCGGTGCGCCATTCGCGGGCAATCCGCACGGTCAGCAGCACCGAATCGTAACCCAGCGTGGCCATCCGGAAAGGCGGTGCGCCGAACCGGGACTGATAACTGGTGGTGAACTGGCGGAACCGGGTGTCCGAAATCGCCGCAAACCAGGCCCCGCGCAAGATTGGCGTGGTGCTGACCAATTGTTCCCCGCTCCACAGATCGGTGCCCAGCAAGCGCGGACTGGCGGCGCCTGAGGCCTTGAGCCGGGGCGCGATCATCGCGGCATAGCGCGGGGTATCGGCGATCAGCACGGCCTGATAGCCGCCCTTGGCTTTAAGCCGGGCGGCGGCACTGAGTGCGGAGCTGTTGCCGCGATCATAGCTGTCACTGGCGACCAGCGATCCGCCTGCTGCCCGCACCGCACTGGCATAGGCGGCGCTGACCCGGTTGCCGTAATCGCCCTTGGGCGCCAGCACGGCAAAGCGGGTGATCCCCTTGCTGGCGGCAAAGCTGACCACCCGCTCGACCGAATTTTCCATCCGGCTGCCCAGCACAAACACATCGCGCGCGGCAACCGCGCCATCGTTGCCATAGGTAATCAGCGGAACCTTGGCGGCCCTGGCAATTGCCGCAACCGGGGCGACATCGCTGGTGGCGAGCGGGCCGAGGATCAGCTTGTTGCCATCCTTCAGCGCCTGATTGGCGGCAACTGCGGCACCCAAGGCGGTGTCATAAGTGGTGATCCGGAGGTTTTTGGCATTGGTATCGAGCAGCGCCATCGTGGTGGCATTGGCAACCGATTGCCCCATGCCGGCATTTGGCCCGCTCAGCGGCACCAGCAGCGCGACCCGGTGGCGGGCCTGATCCTTGGGCAGGGCATCGCTGGGCAGCTGTTCGGGCGGCGGCAGGTTTTCAGCACCCTTGGGGATCACCTTGCACCCGGCGATCAAGGCCACGCCCGCCATCAGCACCACCGCGCAGCGGCTCATCCGTGGTTCGATCATCGCTTGTCGCTCCCATGCTGGCAGTCCATGGTAGTCCAATGGATCAACCGCTTGCTGCAGGCCTTTATATTGTCGCCACCCCGATTGGCAATCTGGGTGACCTGTCGCGCCGCGCGGTCACGGTACTAAGTGCTGTGGCTGCGGTAGCCTGTGAAGATACCCGCGTTACCGGCAAACTGATGCACCATCTGGGCACCAAGACCAAGCTGATCCGCTATGACGATCACGCCAGCACGGCGACCCGCGACCACATTCTGGCCTTGGCCGCGCAGCAGCCGGTGGCGCTGGTCAGCGATGCTGGAACGCCGCTGATTTCCGATCCGGGCTAT
>JANMHL010000184.1:0-1516 GCA_031375125.1 Novosphingobium sp.
CAAAGGCGATGGTCGAGGCGCGAGGTCAGGCCGAACGCTATGCCAAGGCATTGCCCATAGATCATGGCTGGCCGCCATTTCTGCTTATCACCGACGTCGGCCACTGCGTCGATATTTATGCCGATTTCAGCGGCACCGGGAAGCAGTACACCCAATTCCCCGACGCCGCCCGCTTCCGTATCGGGCTAGACGATTTGCGCGACGAAGATGTCCGCAAACGGCTTGCGACCATCTGGAACGATCCGCTCAGTCTCGACCCGTCGAAGGAAGCCGCGCGCGTCACGCGCGAGATCGCCGGTCATCTTGCGGAACTTTCAAAGCGCCTTGAAAAGCGCGAGAAGAACCCGACCCGCGTGGCGGATTTCCTGATGCGATGCTTGTTTACGATGTTCGCAGAGGATGTGCAGCTCATTCCCGAAGGCAGCTTCACCCACTTTCTCACCCGTATGCAGAAGCGACCCGAAAACTTCGCGCCGAACCTGTCATCGCTATGGCAAGCAATGGACAAGGGCGGACTGGCCGGTGTGCTTGGCGAAGCTGGCGAAACCGTGCTTCGCTTCAACGGTTATCTGTTCAAGGACACCACCGCAATTGCGCTCAATGCCGATGAAATCGGCCTGTTGATCGAGGCATCGACGCACAAGTGGAACCATGTCGAACCCGCGATCTTCGGCACGCTGCTGGAGCGCGCGCTGGACGGCAAGGAGCGCGCCAAGCTCGGTGCGCATTACACGCCGCGCGCCTATGTCGAACGACTGGTGATGCCGACGATTATGGAGCCGCTGCGCGCCGATTGGGCCGGGGTTCAGGCCGCCGCTGGTCAATTGATCGAGGCGGGCAAGGCAAATGAAGCCCATGCCATAATCGAGAAATTCCATGCGCAACTCGCGCAGACCAAGGTGCTAGATCCCGCCTGCGGCACCGGAAATTTCCTCTATGTCGCGCTCGCCCGGATGAAGGAGCTGGAGGGCGAAGTGATCGGGCGTCTCGCCGAACTTGCGCCTGAAGGCGAACAGCAGACCGTGGCGGAGCTGAGCGGCCACACGATCACGCCCGAAAATTTCCTGGGCATCGAGATAAACCCGCGCGCGGCGGCGATTGCCCAGCTGGTGCTATGGATCGGCTATCTGCAATGGCATTTCCGCGTCAACGGCGAAGGCAAAGTGCCGCCCGAACCGGTGCTGCGCGATGTGAAGACCATCGAAAACCGCGATGCTTTGATCACCTGGGACAAGAAAGTGCTGGAGCGGGACGAGAACGGTAAGCCTCTCACCCGTTGGGATGGCGATACGATGAAGGTGCATCCGGTGACCGGCAAGAAAGTGCCGGACGACGGCGCGCGGGTTGAGGTGGAACGCTACGTCAAACCAAAACAGAGCAAATGGCCTAGAGTTGATTTTATTGTAGGAAATCCGCCATTCATTGGGAGCAAACGCATTCGTGATCGCCTCGGCGACGGATATTTTGAGGCACTTCGCAACTCTTTTGACAACCTGCCAGGCGACAGCGACCTGGT
>JANMHL010000158.1:0-6506 GCA_031375125.1 Novosphingobium sp.
GGCTCAGCCAGAGCGGATCTATTTGCTATGCCGCAAAACCAAATTCCGCTCAGGCTGAGCCTGTCGAAGCCCCCGCACAGGTCAGGCCCTAATCAATGACCCGCCCGATCCCGCTCCTCTTGTTCGCCCTTGCAATCGCGCTGCCACTGTCCTTACTGGCGGGCCGGGTGTGGCTCGATCCGTTCGCAGATTTACCGCCCAACGCGTTGATTATCCTGACTGAACTGCGCTTGCCGCGCGCCATTCTGGCGGTCATGCTGGGCGCTGGGCTGGGTGCAGCCGGGGCGGCGATGCAGGGTTATTTGCGCAATCCGCTGGCCGATCCGGGGCTGTTCGGGATCGCGCCGGGCGCCGCCTTGGGCGCGGTGCTGAGTTTCTGGACTGGCTGGGCCAGCACCGGCTGGGCGCTGCCGTTGTTTGCCTTGACCGGCGCGGCGGGGGCGATGGCGCTGCTGACCTTGATCGCCGGACGCAGCGGATCGGTGATGCTGTTCACGCTGGCGGGCATGATGATCGCCAGTCTGGCCGGCGCGTTGATGAGCCTGGCGATCAGTCTTTCACCCACCCCGTTCGCGCTGAGCGAAATCGTCACCTGGCTGATGGGCGCGCTGACCGATCGGTCTTGGAATGACGTGCTGTTCGCCGTGCCGCTGACAGTCGCCGGGATCGCGCTGCTGCGGTTGGCGGGCCGGTCGCTGGATGCGCTGACCCTGGGCGAGGAAGCGGCGCGGTCGCTCGGCGTCGATCCGCGGCAGTTGCAGTTGCTGATGGTCGCGGGCGTTGGGCTGACAGTCGGCGCAGGCGTTGCGGCGGCCGGGATCATCGGCTTTGTCGGGCTGATCGTCCCGCACCTGCTGCGGCGGTTTACCGACCGGCGGCCGAGCAGCCTGATCGTGCCGAGTGCCTTGGCGGGCGCGCTGCTGTTGCTGCTGGCGGATTGCCTGTGCCGGGTGCTGCCAATGGCCAGCGAGCTGCGGCTGGGGATCGCGTTGTCGCTGCTGGGCGCGCCGTTTTTCCTTGGGCTGCTGCTGCGTATGCGGCGGGGGCTGGCATGAGCTTGGCCGCACAGAACCTGTGTCTGGCGGGGCGGCTGGGCGGCGTTTCACTGACGCTCAACCCCGGCGAGGTGACCGCGATTTGCGGGCCCAATGGCGCGGGCAAGTCTAGCCTGCTGAGCTGCCTGTCCGGACTGCTGCTGCCCGAGCGAGGGGCGCTGGCGCTCGATGGAACGCCGCTGAATGCCATGCCCCCGCGCGAACGGGCACGGGCGCTCGGCTATTTACCGCAGCAGGGTGAAATGGCGTGGGACCTATCGGTCGAAACACTGGCCGCGCTTGGCCGTCTGCCTTGGAATACCGGGGCCGCAGCGGACCGGGCGGCGGTTGATGCGGCGCTGCTCGCGCTCGATCTGGAGAGGTTCCGCGACCGGCCGATGTCACAGCTTTCAGGCGGCGAACAGGCCCGTGCGCTGCTCGCGCGGGTGTTGGCGGGGCAGCCGCGCTGGCTGCTGGCGGATGAGCCGCTGGCCAACCTCGATCTGGCGCACCAGTTGGCGCTGCTGGCGCAGTTTCGGACGCTGGCCGGGCAAGGCGCAGGCGTGGTGCTGGTTCTCCACGATCTGGCCCAGGCGATGAACCACGCGGACCGGGTGGTCGTATTGGACGGCGGCGTTGTCGCCGCCGATGGCCCGCCGGATCTGGCGCTGAGCGAAGCGATGATCGAACAGGTCTGGAAGGTGCAGGCGCGCTGGCTGGGAGTGCCGGGTAAGCGGGCGCTGGCGACGTAATTCCTCCCCGGAACGGGGAGGAATTCTACTTCAACCCGCGCGCTTTCAGCATCGGCTCAACCTGCGGATCGCGTCCGGCGAAGTTGCGGTACATCACGGCGTAGTCCTGGCTGTGGCCCTTTGACAGGATCGTATCGCGCAGATGCTGGCCGTTCTTGCGGGTCATCCCGCCGTTTTCCTTGAACCAGGCATAGGCATCGTGATCGAGCATTTCGGTCCAGCTATAGGCGTAATAACCGGCCGCATAGCCGCCGCCCCAGATGTGGCGGAAATAGCTGGTGCGATAGCGCGGCGGAACTTGGTCGACTTGCAGGCCCTTCGCGCCAAGCCCGGTCAAGATCGTGGTTTCATAGGCATTCACATCGCTGACCGCCGCGCCCGGCTTCAGCGTGTGCCATTTCATGTCCAGCAGTGCCGCTGTGACAACTTCGCCCAATTCATAGCCTTGGTTGAAAGTGCTGGCCTTTTCGATCTTGGCAATCAGCGTAGCCGGCATCGGCGCGCCGGTTTTGTAGTGCTTGGCATAGTTCGCCAGCACTTTGGGTTCGGTCATGAAGTTTTCGAAGAACTGGCTGGGAAATTCGACAAAGTCGCGCGCCGTATTGGTGCCCGAGATTGAGGGATAGCGCTGGTTGGACAGCATCCCGTGCAGCGCGTGGCCAAATTCGTGGAACATCGTGTTGGCATCGTCCCATGTCACCAGCGCGGGCTGGCCTGGGGCGGGCTTGGTATAGTTCGACACGTTGAAGATAACCGGCTTGGTCCCGGCCAACGCGTTCTGATCGACAAAGTTCGACATCCACGCCCCGCCGGACTTGTTGTCACGCTTCCACGGATCGAAATAGAACAGCGCCAGTTCCGAACCATCCTGATCATAGACCGTGTAGACCGTCACATCGGGGTGATAGACCGGAATATCGGTGCGCTTTTTGAAAGTCAGCCCGTACAGCTGACCCGCGGCATAGAACACGCCGTTTTCCAGCACATTGGTGATTTCGAGGTACGGCGTCACCTCGTTCTGATCGAGGTTGTACTTCTGCTTGCGCAGCTTTTGCGCATAGTGATCCCAGTCCGCCGGACCGACGTTGTAGGTGCCGCCTTCCTTGCGGATCAGGCCGTTGAGTTCGGCCGCGTCACGCTTTTGCGCTGCACCCAGCGCGGGGACGAAGCTTTCGAGGAAGCTGATCGCCGCCGCCGGGGTCTTGGCCATCTGATCGGACAATTGATAAGCGGCAAAGCTTTCAAACCCGAGCAGCTTGGCCTTTTGCGCGCGCAGTGCCGCGATTTTCAGGATCAGCGGGCGGGTATCGCTGGCATCGCCGCGTTCGGAGCGGTTCCAGCTCTTTTCAAACAGCGCCAGCCGCGTGTTGTGGTTGGTAAGCGCGGGCGCCAGCGGTTGCTGGGTGGTGTTCTGCATCGACAACACATAGCTGCCTTTGGGCAGGCCGCGATCGGCAGCGTTCTTTGCAGCCGCGGCGATATCGGCGGGGGACAGCCCGGCCAGCTGGCGCTGATCGGTGATCACCAATGCGCCATCCTTGGTGCCCTTGGTCAGGCGTTGGCCAAATTCCGTTGTCAGCGAGGACAGCTGGCCGTTGATGTCGGTCAGCGCGGCTTTGTCGGCAGCGCCCAGATTGGCGCCGTTGCGGACCATGTCATCGTGGGTCAGTTCGATCACCTGGATCTGATCGGGAGCGAGGCCCAGGTTCAGGCGGTTATCGTAAAGCACCTTGATCCGGCCAAACAGCTTGGGATTGAGCGTGATCGCATCGCGCAGCGCCGTCAGTTTCGGCGAAGTGCGCGAGTCAATTGCGTCCATCGCGTCATTGGTATTGGCCGATGTCAGCGCGCCGAACACATAGGTCACCCGGGTCAGCATCGATCCGGCGTTCTCCATCGCCAGCATGGTGTTTTCAAAGGTTGGCGCGGCGGGATTGTTCGCAATCGCGTCAATCTCGGCCAGCTTGATCGCAATGCCTTGCTCAATCGCCGGTTCGTAATCGCTTTCCTTGATCCGCGCGAAGTCGGGCGCCTGGAACGGCAGCGCCGAAGGCTCAGCAAAGATCCCGGTGCCTTTGGGGATCACCGGGGCATAGGGCGCGGCGACCGGCGTTGCGGTGGCGACGGGGGCGGCCGCCGGTTCAGCGCTGGACATGGCACAGCCGGTCAGGGCGAGGGCAGAAAGCGAGACGAGGGAAAGCGTGCGCATCGGAATGGGCCTCATAAAAAACGAATGGGGGCAGCGTAACGCTGCCCCCGGTGTCTGAAAACTGAACGCGCTGCCGAACTTACCAGAGCTTGGCGCGCTTATCAGGAGCGATATACAGCTTGTCGCCGTCCTTTACGCCCCATGCCGCGTACCAGCCTTCGATATTGCGCAGCGGCGCAAAGGCGCGGAACTGGGCCGGGCTGTGCGGATCGGTAGCTACCTGCTGACGCAGGGTGGCTTCGCGCGCCTTGGCCCGCCAGACCTGCGCATAGGCCAGGAAGAAACGCTGATCGCCGGTCAGTCCGTCGATCACCGGCGCTGCCTTGCCGCCCAGCGAAGCGTGATAGGCATCGAGCGCCACTGCTACCCCGGCAAAGTCGGCGATGTTTTCGCCCATCGTCAGGTCCGGGTTGATAAAGGCGCCGGGCGCCACTTCGAACGCGGCATACTGCGCGCCAAAGATCTTGGCCTGCTCGTCAAAGCGCTTGCCGTCTTCGGCGGTCCACCAATCACGGACCGCGCCGTTGGCGTCGATCTTGCGGCCCTGATCGTCAAACCCGTGGCTGATTTCGTGGCCGATCACCGCGCCAATCGCGCCATAGTTGACCGCATCATCGGCATTGGGATCAAAGAACGGAGCCTGCAGGATACCGGCCGGGAACACGATCTTGTTTTCCAGGCCGCCGTTATAGGCGTTCACGGTCTGCGGGTTCATGCCCCACTTCATCCGGTCAACCGGCTTGCCCAGATCGGCCATGCCATAGGCGGCGTTGAACGCCCCGGCGCGCTGGACGTTGCCGTACAGGTCACCCGGCACGATCACCATCGCCTTGTACGAACGCCATGTATCGGGATAGCCGACCATCACTTCCATCTTGTTCAGCTTTTCAACGGCGGCGGCTTTGGTGGTCTCGCTCATCCACTCGTTGCCCTTGATCCGGCCGCTCATCGCCAGTTTCAGGTTGCTGACCAGAACGCCCATCTTGGCCTTGGACGATGCCGGGAAGTACTTGGTGACATATTCCTGACCGACCAGTTCACCCAGCGAACCGCCGACCAGATCGACGCCGCGCTTCCAGCGGGGGCGGTTTTCCGACACGCCTGACAGCGATTTGGTGAATTCAAACCGGCTGTCGACCATTGCCTTGTTGAGATAGGGCGAGGCTTGGTTGGCAACGTGGAAGCTCTGCCACAGTTTCAGCGTGGCCAGCGGGGTTTCACCATAGAGTTTGGCAATCGCCTTGATCGCGGTGTTTTCGCCCACGATCAGCCGCTGTTGCGCGGGCACTTTGCCGCCGGCAAACCACGCCGCCCAATCAAGCCCGGGGGCATAGACGGCGAGTTCTGCGCTGCTCATCGGGTTGTTGAGCTTTTCGATCTGACGGCGATCGGCGATCTTCCAGCTTTTGTAAGCGATCTCGGTTTCAAAGCCCATGATCGTATCGGCGGCGGCATCCGGATTGGGATTGCCGACCATCTTCATGGTGCGGACGATATAGGCCTTGTAAGCGTCGCGCTGCTTCTTGAACTGATCGGCGAAATAGAATTCGCGTTCGGGCAGACCCAGCCCCGACTGGCCGATATAGGCAACATTGAGGTTCGGATTGGCGGTATCGGAACCAACCCCGATATCGACCACCGAAATCCCGAACTTGCCATTGCTGGCACCCATGAAACGCGCAAACTGCGCTTTGGTCTGGATCGCACCGATTGCGGCCAGATCCTTTTTCAGCGGGGCAATGCCAACCGCTTCGAGCCGCTTTTCATCCATGAAGCTGGAATAGAACGCGCCAACCTTGCTCGCCTTGGGTGCGGCGGTGACCAGCGTCTTGACCTGATCCTGGGTGGTTTCGCGCAGATCATAGAACGATCCGGTCGATGGGCGATCCGCCGCAATCTCGGTCCGGTCGTACCATTTGCCCGAAGCGAAGCGGAAGAAATCGTCGCCCGGCTTGACCGAAGTGTCCTGACCCGCAAGGTCAACGCCCCAGGAGCCGATGTTGGCTTTGCCTGCGACGGCGGCCATCGCCTGCGCGCCCAACTGGGTGGTGGCCAGCGGCAGCGCGAGCGCGACCAAAGCGGCCCCGGCAATCAAAAAGCGCGATTTCATGATAGATCTTCCCCTCAAAACAGCGACCGTCCCGGCAATTGCCAGTGACCATAAAAGACTGCCCCTGCCTCGCGCGCGCAGGCAGGGGAGTCAATGTTGTTCGCCGATGCGGAAGCGGCGTTGGTGGAAGGGGGGTTAGAAGATCAGCCCGAACCCGAGGGTCAGTGCGTTTTCATCGGCAAAGCTGGCCGGGTTGATCCCGTCGGTGAGGGACGCTTTGACTTCAATGGCGAAACCCTTGCTCTGCCACCAGCGATGGCCAAGCGTTACGCTGTGCCGCCGAATATCGGGAATCTCGGTTGGGTCGCCAGCATAGCGCAGTTGATAGAGGTAGTCGGCTCCAAGGAAGAATGAACTCTTTTCGCTGGGGTCGCCCAAAAATACGCTGACCGAAGCCTTTC
>JANMHL010000187.1:0-6750 GCA_031375125.1 Novosphingobium sp.
CCGACGCGGCGCTGCTGGCCAGCGCCAAGGCCGCGGCTGCAAGGCGATTGAAGGTGCGGACGCGGGTCATGGGCAGGCTCCGGTAGTGCGAGTGCCGCCAACCTTGCGCCCATGCCGCGCCGTCGTCGCCTGCCGAATTGGCCCTGCCCCAAGCCGGGACAGGGCCGCATCGAACTAAGCCTTAGCTGCCTGCCGGAGCCGGGCTGGCTGCGGGAGCTGGCGCGGCGCTGGTCGTGGCCTGCGGCGACAGCCCAGCGGCTTCGGCGCCGATTGACTTGGAAACGTCAACCCGAACCTTGTCGTTGTGGGCAGCGACAGTGCCGGTTTCCTTACCCTTTTTGTCGAGCAGCACTTCTTCGCCAGTGCCGCCAACCGCGACCAGCCGGACGCTGACCGGATTGGGGTTGAGTTTGTTCGAGGCCCCGCTCGAGCTATCAACCACCGCGCCGACCAGACCGCCAGCCAGAATGTTGCCAAAGGTCGATCCGCCCAGCTTGCTTTGCACCAACACATAGGTTGGGCGATAACCGTCACGGGTCAGATCAACCCGCAGATCGTGTTTGCGCGGCAGTTCAACCTTGCACGGCGTGGTGCAGGTAAAGCCGTTGGTCAGTTTGGCGATAGCGCCTGACGGATCAGTTTCAAGAATCATGTCTTGATTGGCACCGTTCATCACGGTTGCACATCCCGACAGAGTAAAACCGACGAGCGAAACCAGCGCTAGATTGCGAATATTCATGCGGAACCCCCTCCTGTTGTAGAGGCTACCTGTTGGGGCGGTGATTACTGTGCGTCAAGTGGGCAGACAATCCGGATTGGAGCCAATACCCCAGACCCAACAAAACCGGCGCGGTTGCCTGGGGGGGCAAACCGCGCCGGTCTGTTGTTTGGAGGGCGCCCCGATGGTTACGGGGAACCGGAGCGCCCTCCGTTCAGTCCCGGTTGCAACAGGCGGGCGGCCTGCTGCAACCGGAAGCTCTGGGGATCAGCTGTCCGTGTCTGCGTCCGGACCGGCCATCATCTCCCCGGCAAGACCTTCGGTCTGGCCGCGGATCGCAGCCTCCAGCCGGTCACAAAGCTCGGGATTTTCCTTGAGGAAGGTTTTTGAATTCTCACGCCCCTGCCCGATCCGGATCGAATCGTAGGAGAACCAGGCGCCGCTTTTTTCAACGATTCCGGCCTTGACGCCAAGGTCGAGGATTTCGCCAATCTTGGAAATGCCTTCGCCGTACATGATATCAAATTCGACCTGCTTGAACGGCGGGGCGACCTTATTCTTGACGACTTTCACCCGGGTGGTGTTGCCAACGATATCGTCACGGTCCTTGATCTGGCCGATGCGGCGAATGTCGAGCCGGACGCTGGCATAGAATTTCAGCGCGTTGCCGCCGGTGGTGGTTTCCGGATTGCCGTACATCACCCCGATCTTCATCCGCGGCTGGTTGATGAAGATCACCATGCAGTTCGAACGGCTGATCGAACCGGTCAGCTTGCGCAACGACTGGCTCATCAGTCGGGCCTGCAGGCCGACATGGGTATCGCCCATTTCACCTTCGATTTCGGCGCGCGGCACCAGCGCGGCGACCGAATCGATCACCAGCACATCAATCGCGTTTGAGCGGACCAGCGTATCGACGATTTCGAGCGCCTGTTCGCCGGTAACGGGCTGCGAGACGATCAGTTCGTCGATATCGACGCCCAGCTTCTTGGCATAGCCCGGATCGAGCGCGTGTTCCGCGTCGACAAAAGCAGCGGTCCCGCCGTTGCGCTGCGCCTCTGCAATTACGTGCAGCGCCAGCGTGGTCTTGCCCGAGCTTTCCGGCCCGTAAATTTCGATCACGCGTCCCTTGGGCAGTCCGCCGATGCCCAAAGCGATGTCCAGCCCGAGCGAACCGGTGGAAATCGCCTCAATCTCCAACGCCTCTTTCGAGCCCAGTTTCATCGCCGAGCCTTTGCCAAATGCGCGGTCAATCTGCGCCAGCGCTGCTTCGAGCGCCTTTTGACGGTCCATAGATCCCTTGCCTTCCTGAATCAGCTTAAGTTGAGCAGCCATCGAAGTTCCCCTTGCGTAACCAGCCGACCGATCAGGTCAACGTACGCTCGGTGTACCGCGTTTGTTCTATGAGAACAAGAGGGGAACTGGAACATTTTTAGAACACCGGATTATCGGCAGGAACGCGCGAGTTTACGCGCATTCCGGGCAGGCTATAGAACATCCACTACCGTCTCGTCATCCCGCAGCGAGCGCTATCCCCCGAATCGCAGATGCTAGCCCCGCATGGTCGTCCGCACCGCTCCACTGCAATCCACGGCAAGTCCGCGCTGGGCCAGCCTTGGCCCTCGCCAGCGCTGCTTGCGCAGCTTATGCTCGGCGCGAATGAGCAATTTGAGAATCGCGATCGCCGCTAGCGGACCGGCCGGGCTGGCCGCCGCGCTGTGGTCGGCAAATGAAGGAATGAAGCACCAATGACCGGATCATTTTCAGCACAAGCGGCGCAGGATCATTTCGCCCACTGCGCGCAGGTGTTTGGCGGCATCCCCGCCACTTCGCGCCGCCTTGGCATCGACGAACGAGCGATCCGGCGCTTCATCAACGGCGAACTGCCGGTCAGTGACGGGCTGCTGGCAGATACCGCGAAAGCCTTGCAGCAACTGATCGCGGAGGCGACTGCGGCGGAACGACAGATAAGTGAGAGATAGGTAGCGAGGTAAAACGTCGCCGCAACTTGCTCCCGTCGACGCGCCGATTAGTCGCGCAAGCGGTCAACAAACACCTGCGGGCGCTTTGCTGCGGTGGCGTAGGTCGCGACCGTTATTGCGACCGCTGCGATCAAGATCGCGTGACCGACAAGGCTTGCCACAAGAAACGTGTAGCTACCGATGGCCAACGAAAATGCGATTGCCCACATCCAGCCAAGCATCTGGAATACCATGTGCCGAACACCAAAATCGGGGATATTCCGAAGCGGACTTTTTTCATGGTCGAAGATGAAGTTCCAGCTGGCTGAAATCAAACGTACCATTTTAAAACCCTCCCGGTTTTTGTCATTATTTGCACTCTTTGAACTACGGCAGCGCGCGGGATATGAACACATGGCCTTTAGGGTATGGAATTAATCAACAGGATTTCAGTGGATACCCAAGCTTGGCGGTTTCGCAATCTTCCGGCGCCGCGCCGCTGGTTCGCCCGCTAACCCCTAACATTGCACCGCTGCATCATATCGCGTAATGCTGGCAGACCGCCCCGGCCGCGCGCGTCCTGCCCGACTCGCAAACGCTGGGGCTTGGCTTTTCAAGCGTAAGGAATTCCTCCCATGTCCCGTCGCCGCCAAATCTATGAAGGCAAGGCCAAGATCCTGTATGAAGGCCCGGAACCCGGCACGATCATCCAGTATTTCAAGGATGACGCCACCGCCTTCAACGCCCAGAAAAAGGGCACGATCAACGGCAAGGGCGTGATCAACAACCGGATCAGCGAGCACGTCTTCACCCGGCTCAGCCACATCGGCATCCCGACCCATTTCATCAAGCGACTCAATATGCGTGAGCAATTGGTGCGGCAGGTCGAAATCGTGCCGATCGAAGTGGTGGTCCGCAATGTCGCGGCTGGCTCAATCAGCAAGCGGCTGGGCATTCCCGAGGGCGAGCCGCTGCCGCACACGCTGATTGAATACTATTTCAAGGACGATGCGCTGGGCGATCCACTGATTGCCGAGGAGCACATCGCCTGCTTTGGCTGGGCCTCGAACGAGGAGATGCAGGACATCTCGGCGATGGCGATCCGGATCAACGATTTCATGTGCGGAATGTTCGCCGCGATCAACATCCGGCTGGTCGATTTCAAGCTGGAATTCGGGCGGCTGTGGGATGGCGATTACAGCCGGATTATCCTGGCCGATGAAATCAGCCCCGATGGCTGCCGCCTGTGGGATATGACCACCGGCGAAAAGCTCGACAAGGACCGCTTCCGCCGCGATCTGGGCGGTGAGGAAGAGGCTTATCAAGAGGTCGCCCGGCGGCTTGGCCTGCTCGATGCCGATCAGGGTCCGAGCGAAGTGCTGGACCTGTCGGCGCACCGCAAGCTGCGCGGGAAGTAATGCCGCTGCCTTCGCCCTCCGCTGTCGTAGCCTTTTGGCGCGATGCCGGGGCGGCGAAGTGGTTCACCAAAGACGCCGCGTTCGATGCCGAAATCGCCGCGCGGTTTGAACCCGCACACCATGCGGCGGCGCGCGGGGAGCTGGCGGACTGGGCGGAGAGCTGGGAGGGCGCGCTGGCGCTTCTGCTGTTGCTCGATCAGTTCCCGCGCAATATCTGGCGCGGATCGGCCCATGCCTTTGCGACCGATCCCTTGGCCCTCACTGTCGCTCAAGCCGCATTGGACGCCGGGCACGATGCCGCCACCCAGCCCGAATTGCGTGTGTTCTTTTACCTGCCGTTCGAACATTCCGAAGCGCTGGCAGATCAGGACAACTGCGTCGCGCTGTGCGGAATGCTCGACGCGGCAACGGGCAGCGAATGGGCCAAATGGGCCGCGCTGCACCGCGACATCATCGTCCGCTTCGCCCGCTTTCCCCACCGCAACGCGATGCTCGGGCGGAACAGCACGGCGGAAGAACTGACGTTTTTGGCCGAGGGCGGATTTAGCGGATAGGCTTGCCCCAGCCTGCGCAATCGGCCACCAAGGGCCTATGAAAAACCGCAAGCTGCTGTTCGTCCTTTCCATTTCCACCCTCGCCCTTGCCGCCTGCGCGCCGCAGGTAAAAGGGCTGTCGAGCACCGCCGCGCCGGAACCCGGCTGGGCCTTTGAGAATAGCGATGTGCCGGTCGATCCGGGTTACCGGTTCGGCAAGCTGCCCAACGGAATGCGCTATGTCATCCGCCAGAACGCCACGCCAAAGGGCACCGCGCTGGTTCGGATGCAGATCGACGCGGGATCGCTGGACGAGAGCGATGATGAGCGCGGCTATGCCCACTATGTTGAGCATATGGCCTTCAACGGATCGACCAATGTGCCCGAGGGTGAAATGGTCAAACTGCTTGAACGGCACGGGCTGGCGTTCGGGGCCGATACCAATGCCTCGACCGGGTTTGAGCGGACCACTTATATGCTCGATCTGCCCAAGAACGATCCCGAATTGCTCGACATCGCGCTGATGTTGATGCGCGAGACGGCCAGCGAGCTGAGCTTTAACCCGGGCGCGGTTGAGCGTGAACGCGGCGTGGTGCAGGCCGAAATGCGCGACCGGAATACCTTTGCGCTGCGCAATGTTCAGGATCAGCTGGATTTCGCGCTGCCGGGATCGAAAGTGGCGCAGCGGCTGCCAATCGGCACGCCGCAATCGCTGGCCGGGGCGACGGCACCGGGGCTGAAAACATTCTGGGCCCGCGAGTATGTTCCGGCCCATACTACGCTTTATGTGATCGGCGATTTTGATCCCGATCTGGTCGAAGCCAAGATCAAGGCCGAGTTCAGCGATTGGAAAGCCGCCCCGGTTGACCCGATGCCACAGGGCGGCCCGGTCAATCTGGCGGCCAGCAATCAGGCCGATGTCTATATCGATCCGGCGCTGTCTGAACGCGTCACGATAACCCGCAACGGCCCCTATCTGGACGAGCCCGATACGCTGGCCTGGCGCAAAGAGAGCCTGCTGCGGCAGGTCGGCTATGGGATCATCAACCGCCGGATGTTGCGCCGCACGCGTGAGGCGAATGCCCCGTTCCGCAACGCCAGTTTTGGCACCAATGACATCTTCAAGGAAGGCCGCAGCACCGAATTGAGCATCGATACGGTCGATGGCAAATGGCGCCGCGGAATGATCGAGGCCGGCCTCGAATACCGCCGCGCGCTGGCCTATGGGTTCACCCAGGAAGAGATCGACGAGCAGGTTTCGATCATCCGTAGCGGGCAGGCCAACGCCGCGCAGGGCGAGGCGACCCGCAGTAACAACCAGCTACTCGGCGCGGCGCAATCGCTGGTGATTTACGAGCGCGTGCCCGAAACTCCCAGCAGCGGCCTGACCCGGCTGGAGGCGTTCATTCCCAGCATCACCCCCGATGCGGTGATGGCGGCATTGCGGCGTGAGGTCATTCCGCTCGATGCGCCGCTGCTGCGTTTTCAGGGTCGTACCCCGCCGGCCGATGGCGACAAGGGCCTGCAGAGCGCCTGGGCCGAGGCGATGGCCGCGCCGGTCCGCCCGGTCGAGCGCAAGGCGGCAGCCAGCTTTGGCTACACCGATTTCGGCCCGGCCGGGAAAGTGGTCAGCGATGTTCGCGAGCCCTTGCTTAGTATCCGCACCGTGCGGTTCGCCAACGGCGTGCGGCTCAATATCAAACGCACCGACCTCAAAAAAGATCAGGTGCTGATCCAGGTTTCGGTCGACGGCGGCGAAATGCTGGCCACCCGCGAAGCGCCACTGGCGACGCGGATGGTGCCGGTGATCTCGATCGGCGGCCTTGGCAAGCACAGCAAGGATGAACTCGACTCGATTCTGGCCGGGCGGACCGTTTCAGCCAATATCGGTTCGACCGACGAAGCCTTTGTGATCGTCGCCGCGACCAATCCGCGCGATCTGGAGTTGGAGCTGCAACTGGCCACTGCCCAGTTCACCGATCCGGGTTACCGCAAAGAGGGCGAGGTGCTGTTCAAGCAGACCATCAACAACCTGTTCGCCAGCCTGCGCGCCACCCCCGGATCGGCGCTCTCGGCGGGGCTAGGTGAAATCGTTTCGGACAAGGACCCGCGGTTCAGCC
>JANMHL010000206.1:0-3727 GCA_031375125.1 Novosphingobium sp.
CGCCACGGGATCCACGTGCTGGAAGCGGCCAAGATCGGTGCAGACGTGATGACCGCGCCGCCCGCCGTGATCAAAGCGCTGTTCAAGCACGTGCTGACCGACAAGGGCATCGAAGGTTTCATGGCCGATTGGGCCAAGACCGGGCAGGCGATCTAACGCTCCCGCCATGGCAGATGAATCTCCCCTCGACCGTTTCAAGAACGTCCTGACCGGCGCGGCCCGGGCGATTGCGCACGAGCCTGAGGTTGAGCTGGCCTGGACCGCCGACGCGCCGGTCATCAATGGCAAGAATATGCGCGTGCCGATGCCGGGCCGCAATCTGCCGCGCGAACAGGCGATGGAAGCGCGCGGGTTCGCCGATAGCTTCGCGCTTAAAATCCGCCACCACAATGAAAGCCTGCACGGCAAGAAGGCCCCGGCTGAAGCCACCGCGCGTGCCGCCTATGATGCGGTCGAAGCGGTGCGGTATGAGGCGCTGGGCTCAAAAGCCTATGCCGGGATGCGGGCCAATCTGGATGCCGCCAACGATGTCCGGATTGGCGGCGATCCGATCACGCGGGCCGCACGGCCAGAGGACGTGCCGATCCCGGCGGCACTGGCGCTGATGCTACGCGAGCACCTGACCGGCCAGCCGGTGCCAGAGGCGGCCCGCGCCGGCGTCGATATGCTGCGCGGCTGGATTGGCGACCGGGCCGGGACTGATTTCGATGCGCTGGCGCTCAGTCTGGATGATCAGGAGGCGTTTCAGGGCCTCGCGCTCGATATGCTCCAGCACCTCGAACTGACGCAGGCGATGCCGAGCGAGGCGGACAGCGAAGATGGCGAAGAGGGCGAGGATCAGGACGACAGCGAAGACCAGCCCGATGACGGCGAGTCCGAAGAGGACCAGTCCCCCAGCGAAGTCGCTTCTGAACCGAGCGAAGGCGAGGACGAGGGCGACGACGAAGCCCAGCGCGAGATGGAGGACGATTCCGCTGACGCTGAAGAAGCCGACGACGGCGAAGAAGGAATGCTCCCGACCCGGCCCAACCGGGCCTGGACCGAAGTTCCCGCCGGGTTCGATTACAAGGCCTATACGCAGGCGTTTGACGAAGTGGTCGCCGCCGCCGACCTGTGCGACGAAGACGAACTGATCCGGCTGCGGGCCTATCTTGATGCGCAGTTGAAGGGCCTGCAAGGGATCGTCACCAAGCTCGCCAACCGGTTGCAGCGCCGCCTGATGGCGCAGCAGAACCGCAGCTGGGATTTTGATCAGGAAGAAGGCCTGATCGATGCCGCGCGGCTGGCCCGGGTGGTGATCTCGCCCGGCCACTCGCTGTCCTAGATGGTGGAGCGCGAGGTGGAGTTCAAGGACACCATCGTCACGCTGCTGATCGACAATTCCGGTTCCATGCGCGGGCGGCCCATATCCATCGCCGCGATCAGCGCCGATGTGCTGGCCCGGACGCTGGAACGCTGCGGGGTGAAAACCGAAGTGCTCGGCTTCACCACCCGCGCCTGGAAAGGCGGGCAAAGCCGTGAGGCTTGGCTGGCGGGCGGCAAACCGGCCCAGCCGGGGCGGCTCAACGATCTGCGCCACATTGTCTACAAGCGCGCCGACGAGCCCTATCGCCACGCCCGCAAGAACCTGGGCCTGATGATGCGTGAGGGCCTGCTCAAGGAAAACATCGACGGCGAAGCGCTGCTCTGGGCACACAGCCGGTTGCTGGCGCGGCAGGAAGATCGCCGGATCCTGATGGTGATTTCAGACGGCGCGCCGGTCGACGATTCCACGCTGAGCGTCAACAACGCGGGCTACCTCGAACTGCACCTGCGCAAGGTGATCGACTGGATCGAAAAGCTGAGCCCGGTGCAGCTGGTCGCAATCGGGATCGGCCACGATGTGACGCGGTACTACCGCCGGGCAGTGACGATCATGGACGTCGAACAGCTGGGCGGGGCGATGATCGAGCAGCTGGCTGGGCTGTTTGAGGATGAGGCTTAGGCATTGATAAACTTCCTAAAAGGAAAGCTTCAACGTTGGAGTTCCAAGCAAATGCGGCAGGAGCTTCAGCACTTTGTAGACATGTTGGAAGGGGCTGACTTAGGCGGCAGGGCTTTGTCAGTCGCGCTAGCCACCGACCTGCGCAACAAGATTTATCCTTCACCGCCGTTTTTGGAAGCTCGTGAAAAAGGTATGTCGAGCATCTTATTGGTTCGACTGTATCAGCAGCTTCAGAAGGAAGGCGATTTTGTGACTGCTGCTGGCTGCGCAATTTGCTTACAAACAGAACGCGCATCTTCGGATTTGACACTAGTGGTTCTGGCAAAGCGGATGTGGGAATTGTTGGCGGAGTCTTTTCCCTATGTCGAGGAAGCCGCTGACGATTATGAATTCCTGGGTGAAAGAATTCTAGATATTCGTGACTTTGACCAAATTCCAGAAGGGCTCAGCTAGTGAACGTATCCGCAGCCGTCGCCACCCGCCGCACTGTGCGGGCGTTCCTCGACAAGCCCGTTGATCAGGCCACGTTGCGCCGCGTGCTTGAAAAGGCGCAGAACGCGCCTTCGGGCGGGAACACCCAGCCGTGGAACGCGACGATCCTGACCGGCGAACCGCTGGCCAAGCTGCTGGCGCGAACTGCCGAAGTGCTTCCCCAAGGGGCGGCTGCGCACAAGCCGGAATATCCGATCTATCCGCCCGAACTGGACGGCGAATATTCCAAGCGCCGGTTTGGTGTGGGTGAGGCGCTGTACGCCGCGCTGGAAATTCCGCGCGACAACAAGGCGGGCCGGATGATGTGGTTCGCCCAGAATTTCCGCGCGTTCGATGCACCCGTGCTGATGCTGATCCACACCCCGCGCTATATGGGCAAACCGCAGTGGTCGGACATCGGAATGTGGCTGCAGACCGTCTGCCTACTGCTGCGCGAGGAAGGGCTCGATTCGTGCCCGCAAGAGGCTTGGGCGATCTATCAGGAACAGATCCGCGAAGTGGTGAACCTGCCCGAAGATCACATTTTCTTCTGCGGCATGGGCGTGGGCTGGCGCGATCCGGACGCGCCGGTGAATAACTTCCCGGTTCCGCGCGCGCCGCTGGATGAAGCAGTGACGTGGGAGGGGTTCTGACGTTGGCGGCTTGACCCGTGCGCCGGTCTGCGTAAGGCCTTTGCCATGACTGACTTGCGCCTGTTCAACAGCCTGACCCGCCAGCTGGAGCCATTCCAGCCCGTCCACGCGAACGAAGCGCGGGTCTATTCGTGCGGGCCGACGGTCTATAACTATCAGCACATCGGCAATATGCGGGCCTATGTCTTTGCCGATACGCTGGGGCGGGTGTTGCGGTTCAAGGGCTATGACCTGCGCCACATCATCAACATCACCGATGTCGGCCACCTGACCAGCGACGCCGACGCGGGCGATGACAAGATGGAAAAGGCGGCGGCCAGCGCGGGCAAGACTGCTTGGGATATCGCCGCGTTTTATACGGGTGAATTCAAGCGCGATCTCAAATGGCTTAACGTCACCGATCCGGCCAAATGGACCGTCGCGACCGACTATGTCCCGGCGATGATCGAATACGCCAAAAGCATCGCGGATAAGCACTGCTATGAGCTCGATAGCGGGCTCTATTTCGACGTTTCGACCGTGCCGGATTATGGCCGCCTTGCCCGCGCCGCGACCGAGGACGGCGAAGGCCGGATCGATGAAGTGGGCGGCAAACGCCATCAGGCCGACTTCGCGATCT
>JANMHL010000212.1:0-11139 GCA_031375125.1 Novosphingobium sp.
GCCGCGCGTTGTCTAGATTGCGCGCATTCCCCAACTTGGCAGCCGTTCAACCGCTTGCCGCCAACTCCTCCGCACCCCCCACTACTTCCCCACCTTCCCCTTCGCCCTCGCCGCCTCCGCCTCGGCCGCATCGGACCGGCGGGTTTGTTCCTGCTCCGCCTCAGTCGGCGCATAATCGGCAGGGGCGCGGATGTAGACTGAGCCGTTGGACAGTTCGACCATTTCGGTGCGGGTTCGCTGGGCGCGGGCGGCGGGGAGTTCGGCGGCGAGGGCGCGGGTATCGGCTTCCATTGTTACCACGCCGTCCTTGAACGCCACTGTGCGGCGGAAGTGGAACAGATCGCCGACTGTGCGGTCAACCGGGTCGCTGCCCTGCACCCGGAACCCCTTGCCGGCGTTGGGCAAGGTGATCGTCACCCGGCTGGACCACCAATCGGGATAGTTGAAGGCATAGGGCGCATCGGGATTGATCTCGCCCTCGCGCGCGATATCGATCCGCCAGCCGAGCCGCGAGCGGTCAACCTCGTACCAGCGGGTGCCAAGATCGGCGGTCCAGTCCAGCTGCGCGGTCCCGCTCATCGTCAGGACATAGTCGCCGGTGGCGGGATCGCTGAGCGTGGCGACTTTGACCGGGGTGACCATGCCAAAACTTTCGCGCCAGATCCGGCGCAGTTCGCGGTTGCGATCCGTCTGCGACAGCCCGGAGAATTTCTGCCGCACGTCCGAAGCAAAAGCGCCCGAAAAGCGCATTTCACCGCTGACCGGGGCGGGCACCGCCAGCCCCTTGCTGGCATCAATGTTCAGCGCCACGCTGGTGGTCGGGCGCGTTAGTTCGGGCGGCAGGATCGGCACCAGCGGGCTGCCTGCGGCGGTCACCGGCAGGCCGACTTTGTACGACGGCGGCTGGAGCCGGTCGAGCCGGTCATCGCCCAGCCGGGTGCCATCGAGCCAATAGCTTTTGCCGCCGATCTTTGCCTCGACAATCACGTGATCGAACGCGCCCATCGCGGGCAGCCGGTTGGCGACCAGATCGCCGCTTTCAGTGTGGACCAGCACTGGCCGCGCCTCAATCCCCAGTTCGTTCAGCAGCGCGATCAGCAGCACAGTCTTGCCCTTGCAATCACCAAACCGGCGGGCCCAGGTCTGTTCCGCCGCCGCCGGGACATAGCCGCCCGCGTCCATCCCCAGAAACAGATAGCGGACCTGATCCTGCACCAGCCCCAGCGCCAGTTCGGCCCGGCGGGTGGGATCGGTGGTTAGCGCGGCGATCTTGGCGGCCTCAGCCTTGACCTTGCTGTCCGGGGCGAGGTGCGCAGCCTTGGCATAGATCGGCGCGAACAGCCGCGAGACGCCTTGCCAATCCTTGAACTCGGTCACTTCAACCGCATTGACCAGGGCATAGCGCAGCGGTGCGCCTTCGGGCCCGCGCGGGGCGGTGGTGTTTACCAGTTCGGCCACTAATTCCGTGCCTTGCGGGGTCTTTTTCAGCTTTGGCTTGAGGATGCCCGGCAGGGTCCGCCACTGCACCTGCTTGTCCTTGCCCCACAGCATCCGGACCCGGAACCGGCCAAAGGTTGAGCCATCAGCCGGGCCCGAGATATATTCCGCCATGCCTTGCGTGGCAGGATCGCGCCGGACGATCGAATAGGCCAGTTCGACCACATCGCCGACCCGCAGGTCTTCAGGCTGGAGCGTCGCGGTCAGCCGTCCGTCGAGCATCGCGCTTTCCATCCGGGTTTCGCGCTGGATCACTTTCAGTTTGGAGCCATCGCCCAGCAAGTCAATCGGCTGGCCATCGCGTAGCACCCGGTAGCGGTGGATCGTGACGGCTTCGAGGCTGGGATCCCAATCGAGCTTGAGCGAGCCTGAATCGAGGCCGTGGGCAGTGCCGATGATCCAGGCCATCGCGTAATAGGTCGTCTCATCCTGATTGCCGAACAGCACCTGGACATCGCCGAGCAGATCGATCGTCGCCGCGCCTTCGGCTCCGCTCGGCGCTTTGGGCAGCGGGGCGACATCGACCCAGCTAGGCGGCGCGGCGATCAAGGGCCGGGGTAGCGCGGGATTGCCGGGCTGCTCGGCCAGCGGCTGGTTGAGCGCCAGCGGCGGCAGCCCTCCCCCGACCGGGCTTCCGGCCAGCGCCAGCGCTGGCCAAGCCGCCAGAACAAGGGCAAGTTTCCGCAGTTTCATCACATTCCCCCGGCGCACGCAGCTTTGATCGATTTTGCACAGGCTTACGGATTTCAGCGGCAGAGTCGAGAGGGGGAAATCACCGATCCGGCGGCATCACCCGGGTCAGGAATTCGATCACCGCGGCGTTGAATTCATCGTTCTTGTCACCCGCCACCATATGCCCGGCGCCACGGATATCGACGATCTCCAACGCGGGTATGCGGCGGCGTAGATCGGCCACGCCTTCGTCATCGACAATATCGCTTTTCATGCCCCGCACCAGCAGCGTCGGCACCCGGTCAGTCCAGTCGGCCGCGTCGAGCAGGGCGAGCATATGCTGCGGATCGGCGCGGCTATCGCTCATCATCCGCTGATCCCAGTGCCAGCGATAGCGCCCATCGGGCTGGAGCCGCAGGTTCTTGTTCAGCCCGGACAGATCCTTGGGCCGGGGCCGTTCGGGGTAATAGGCTGAAATCGCGTCAGCCGCTTCTTCGATCGTCGCAAAACCATCCGGGCTGGCCATCATAAAGCCGCGGATTTTGGCGACCCCGGCAGGGGCCATCTTGGGGACGATATCGACCAGTACCAGCGCGGCGGGCTCCAGCCCCAGACAGGCCGCCAGCAAGGCTGTGATCCCGCCCAGCGAGGCCCCGACCAAAGCCACCGGCGCCGATCCCTGCGCCGCCACCTTAATCAAATCAGCCGCGCGGGTGGTAATCGCATAGTCGCCATCGGGTGACCAATCGCTGTCACCATGCCCGCGCAGGTCATAGTTGATCGCATAGTACCCGGCCCGCGCCAGCTGCTGTTCGCACTTGTCCCACGAATGCCGCGTCTGCCCCCCGCCATGGCCCAGCACCACCGTTGGCGCGCCGCGCCGCCCGGCGACATCGGCAGCGATTTCAACCCCTGGGGCGACCGGAATGCGAATGGTTTCAGCGTTCATCGACCGACTTGACCCGTTGCGAGGGGGCAGGTCAAGCGCAATTTAACCGTGCGGTTAAGTCACGCGAGGCCAGCCGAGCGCTTGCCCACACTGGTCAATTGGCTGGCCCTATTTCAGGTTGCCTTTTCACCAACCGGCCATAGGCTTGCAGGCGGTAATCGATTGGCCTGATGGGAGCACCCGCGCCATGCGTCCTGGTTTTGGTTTTTCCCTGCTAGCCGCGCTGCTGCTCGCCCCGCTAAGCGCGTTGTCCGGCCAAAGCGCGCCAGTCACGGCCGCGCCGCAGTCGCGCCCGGCGCTGCTGCCAAGCGCAGCTTTCGCGGCGCGATCTGGCCTCAGCGCGATGAAGCTGTCCCCTGATGGCAACCGGATCGCACTGAAAGCGGTCGCCAGCGATGGCAAGACCCGGCTGGCAGTGCTCGATTCGAACACCAAGCAGGTCATCCGCAACCTCGAAATTCCGGCCATCAAGGAACTAGAATGGGTCCGCTGGGCCGGTAACAACCGGATTGTGATCAGCCTGTCGCAACTTGGCCGGATTTTCGGCGAGGATGTGAGCTTCACCCGCTTGTTCGTTTACGATCTGACCACCGGCAGCTTCACCTTTGTCGGCAAACAGGAAATGGGCGTGACCGGGGATAATGTGTTGCACATCGATCCGGCGGGCGAATTCCTGCTGCTGTCGATGCAGCGCACGGTGATGGACTGGCCCTCGGTCTGGCGCTTTCCGCTTGATGGCACCGCGGAAAAGGCGGGACTGCAAGTTCAACCGCAGCGCCAACATGTCGGGGCCTGGTATGCCGATGATCAGGGCGTGGTGCGGATGGCGCTCGAGGTGCTGGACAGCGGCAACTACAAGCTGATCTATCGCCGCACCGCTGCCGAGGATTTCCGCGTGGCGACCGTGATTGACCGGGTCGGCGGTGACAAGCGGGGCGAATGGATTTTCGCCCAACTCACGGCAGGAACTGACGAAGGCCGCGTGCTCGAAAAGGATGACAGCGGGCACTATGTGCTGCGCAAGGTCGTGTTCTCGACCGGAGAGACCAAGGAGACCATCTTCGCCCGCCCCGGCAGCGATATCGACGACGTCTGGATTGACGAGAACAACCAGCTGGTCGCCGCCTATTGGACTGATGATCGTGATCGGACTGAATGGTTCGACCCCGAAATGAAGGCGCTCCAAGCCCAGCTCGACAAGGCGCTGGCGGGGAACGAAGTGCGGC
Source organism: Novosphingobium sp. (assembly GCA_031375125.1). Lineage (GTDB taxonomy): Bacteria > Pseudomonadota > Alphaproteobacteria > Sphingomonadales > Sphingomonadaceae > Novosphingobium. The sequence goes on from JANMHL010000212.1 coordinate 4,345, forward strand.
TCTTCGCGCGTTCGCGCGACCGGTCACGGCTGCTGGTCTGGGCCGGGCGAGAGAATGATCCGGGGGTGTGGTACATCTACACCCCGGCAGCACGAAAGCTCGATCTGTTCTTCGCCGAAAAACCGCACATTGACCCGGCCCAAATGGCAGTGCCGACTTTCATTACCTACAAGGCCCGCGACGGGGTTGAGATCAAGGCACTGCTGACCTTGCCGCCGGGCCGGGCGCCCAAAAACCTGCCGCTGATCGTGCTGCCGCACGGCGGGCCATACGGGGTCCACGATCAACTGACCTTCGATACCGAGGCGCAGTTCCTCGCCAACCGTGGCTATGCCGTGCTGCAACCCAATTACCGCGGCTCGGGCGGCAACGGCGATGATTTCGTCAAACTGGGCGAAGGGCAAGTCGGCCGCAAGATGCAGGACGATCTTGATGACGGCATGGATTGGGCAGTGGCGCGGGGCTATGCCGACCCAAAGCGGGTCTGCCTGGTCGGCGCGTCCTATGGCGGATACGCCGCGCTATGGGGGGTGATCCGCAACCCTGAACGCTATCGCTGCGCCGCCAGTTTTGCCGGGGTGACCGACTGGGCAGCGCAACTGCGCTATGACAAGAACTACTTCAGCCGCGAAAGCGGGCGCAAATGGAAGGCCAAGATCAGCGGCAGCCAGCAAGGCTTCAGCCTCGATGATGTCAGCCCGGTCAAACAGATCGGCCGCCTGACCCGTCCGGTCCTGCTGGTCCATGGCGAGCGGGATTTCCGCGTTCCGTTCAAGCAATATACCGCGCTGAAACTGGCCGCCGCAGCCGCCGGTAAACCGCTCGAACTGCTGACCTTCCCCGACGAAGGCCACGGTTTTGACAAGGCCGCGAATGAGGCAAAGTGGCTCGACACACTCGAAGCGTTTTTGCGGCGGCACAATCCGGCCGATTAGGATTCGTCTACAAACATATAATCTGATTGCCAATTATCAGACCAGAGCATAGCTTCACTAGTATTGCGGAGGGGCAATACTTGGGGGTTCTGGATGCGCTTGAGGTTCGGCTTTGCTCTGTTCGCGACCTTACTGCTCGCTCCGCTTTCGGCACTGGCAGGCCAAGCAGCCGCTCCATCGGCCGCCCCCGCTGCGCCGCTGGCCCGCCCGACGCTGATCGAAGCCTCTGCGTTCACTGAACGATCGGGGCTGAGCGAGCTGACCCTATCGCCTGATGGCAGCAAGATTGCCCTACGTGCGGTGCCAAAGGACGGCAAGGTCACCATCGGCGTCCTCGATGCGGTTACCCGAAAAGGCGAGCACAATCTGGCCGTCCCGGAAAAGAACGAACTCGACTGGTTTCGTTGGGCCGGCAACCGGCGCTTGCTGGTCGCCCTTTCGGCGCAGAGTACATTTTATGGCGAGGAGGTGCGGATCACCCGCCTGTTCGTCTACGATCTCGACAAGCGTAGCTTCACCTTCATCGGCAAGGAAGACATGGGCCTCGATGGCGACGACGTGATCCATGTCGATCCCGATGGTCAATTCGTCCTGCTTTCGATGCAGCGCACGATCATGGACTGGCCTTCGGTCTGGCGGTTTCCGCTCGATGAGACCGCCAGAAAGGCCGGCAAGAAGATCCAGCCAGAACGCCGAGACGTGTGGAACTGGTTTGCGGACAACAAAGGCGTGGTCCGGATGGGGATCGAATACCTCGATTCGGGGCGGCTGCGCGTGCTCTACCGCAAGGATGAAATCGCCGCCTTTCGCCCGATCGCAACCTTCGATTCGGAAAAGGACGACAAGAAGGTCCTGTGGCAGATGCTGCGGATCGTCACCGAATCCGACGATGGCCTGATCCTCGATGATGATGGCTCAGGCAACGTCGTGCTGCGCAAATTCAACTATAGCACCGGCATGGCCGGAGACACCGTCTATGCCCAGCCGGGCTGGGATATCGACGAAGTCTGGATTGACGAAGACAACAAGCCGGTCGCTGCGTTTTACACTGATGATCGAGACAAGGTTGTCTGGTTCAATCCAGTGATGAAGACGCTCCAAGGCAAGCTCGACCGGGCCCTGAAGGGCAACGAAGTCTGGATCACCTCTCGGACTCGGGACGATTCGCGGATGCTGCTGTGGGCTGGGCGCGAGGACGATCCGGGCGCCTGGTACATCTATCTGGCTGCGGAAAAGCGGCTCGACTTGATCTACGTCGAAAAGCCCCGGCTCGACGCCGCAGAAATGGCCAAGCCCAAGCCGGTCAGCTTCAAGTCCCGCGACGGGACGGCAATCAAAGGCTACCTCACCCTGCCACTGGGCCGCGATCCCAAGAACCTGCCGCTGATCATCATGCCGCACGGCGGGCCATACGGGATCCGCGACAAGCTGGAGTTCAACAGCGACGTCCAGTTCCTCGCCAATCGGGGCTATGCGGTGTTCCAACCGAACTACCGCGGCTCGGGCGGCTATGGCGCAGCCTTCGAAACGCTGGGCGACGGGCAGATCGGCCGCAAGATGCAGGACGATCTGGACGACGGGATGGACTGGCTGGTCAGCCAAGGGATCGCTGACAAGGGCCGGGTCTGCATGGTCGGCAGTTCCTATGGCGGTTATGCCGCGCTCTGGGCTGTGACGCGCAACCCCGAACGCTATCGCTGCGCCGCCAGCTTTGCCGGAGTGACCGACTGGAACGCGCAACTGCGCTACGACCGCAACTATTTCAGCCGCGAAGGCGGCAAGAAGTGGAAGCGCCGGGTCAGCGGCGAACAGCAAGGGTTCAACCTCGATATGGTCAGCCCGGTCAAACAGATCGGCCGCCTGACGCGACCGGTCCTGTTGGTCCACGGCGAAGAAGACAGCAATGTGCCGTTCAAGCAGTTCAAGGCGATGCGCGATGCGGCGGCCAAGTCTGGAAAGCCGATCGAAATGCTGACCTTCGCCGATGAAGGCCACGGTTTTGACAAGGCCGCCAACGAAACCAAATGGCTCGAAACGCTCGAGGCATTTCTGCGCAAGCACAATCCGGCGGACTAGGCCCATTGCGCCGCACGCCCGGCCAAGGCACCCTGCATCCATGAAACTCCTGATCCGCCTGCTCGCCGCGCTGTATGCGCTGATCCTTGCCGCCCCGGCGCTGGCTGAAACAGTCTATGTCCGCGCCGGGCACTTGATCGAACCATCGACCGGGCAGGTGCTGGACGACCGGCTGATCCGGATCGAGGACGGGCGGGTTGCCGCGATCACGCCGTGGTCCCCGCCCCCGCCCGAAGCCATACTGATCGACTGGTCAGCCTATTGGGTGCTGCCCGGGCTGATCGACGTCCATGTCCATCTGGCCGATTATCTCCAGACCAGCAATCCGGCCGAACCGCTGCTCCACGGGCCAGAGGAAACCGCCTATCTGGGTGCGCGCAATGCCCGGATCACGCTGGAGGCGGGGTTCACCACGGTCCACGATGTTGGATCCTATCGCGGCACCGGGAATATTGAACTGCGCAACGCGATCAACCGCGGCGATGTGATCGGCCCACGGATCAACGCGGTTGGCGGCTATATCACCCGGCCCGGCGGCGGTGGCGAACTGACCGGGCTGCCGAAGGGCATGAAGGTCCCGCCCGAAATGCGCATGGGGGTGGCCCGCAGCCCCGCCGAAGTGGCGCAGAAGGTCAACCTGCTGCTCGATAAGGGGGCCGATTCGATCAAGCTGATCGCCACCGGTGCGGTCCTGGCCGAAGGGACCGAGCCGGGCCAGATCGAGCTATCGGGCGGCCAGATTCGCGCCGCCGTCACCGCCGCCAGCGCGCGCGGATCTTGGGTCACTGCCCATGCCCACGCCGCGGATGGGATCAAGCTGGCGATCGGCAATGGCGTGCGCGGGATCGAGCACGCCAGCCTGATTGACGACGAAGGCATTGCCCTTGCCAAGGCGCGTGGCACCTTTCTGGTGATGGATATCTACAACGGTGACTACATCGCCGAGGTGGGCCGCCGCGATGGCTGGTCGGCGGCCACCCTGCGCAAGAATGACGAAACCACCGACGCCCAGCGGCACGGCTTCACCAAAGCGGTGCGCGCGGGCGTGAAGCTGCCGTTCGGGACCGATGCCGGGGTATTCCCGCACGGCCTGGGCGCCCGCCAGTTCGCCTATATGGTCCGCTATGGGATGACCCCGCTGCAGGCGATCCAGTCCGCCACCACCGTCGCGGCGGAGTTTCTGGGGTGGGGCAAGGATGTTGGCTCGCTGACCCCCGGCCACTGGGCCGACATGATCGCGCTGAGCGGCAATCCACTGGCCGACATTGCCGAGCTTGAGCGGGTCCAGCACGTTATTAAGGGTGGGGTTCTGATCCGCTGAGATTGCCGCGCCCAATCGGTGCCGCTAGCATCCGTCCATTCAGCTCGTCCGGGGAGACCAAACCATGAAGCCCAGCACCCTTGCCCTTGCCCTGCTTGCCTCGACCGCCGGGGTTGCTGCCGCCGTCAGTGCGCAGGCTCCCAGCGAACTGGCCAGCACGCAGATCTGGATCCACGCCGGGCGAGTGATCGCGGTGCCGGGTCAGGCGCCGCGCGGGCCGACCACTATCGTGGTGCAGGATGGCCGGATCGCCGCGCTGCACGATGGCTATCTGCCAGCCCCAATGGGCGCGAAAGTGATAGATCTGAAAGGGCGCACCGTGCTGCCTGGCCTGATTGACAGCCACACGCATCTGTCCAGTGACCGGGCCGGGAACGAAGGCTTAGCAGCGGCGATGACCGACTCGATCCCGCTCAATTCCTATGAAACCCAGTGGAACGGAATGAAGACCCTGCACGCTGGGTTCACCACGGTCCGCAACCTGGGCGACGAAAAGGGCAAGGTGCTGGCCTACCGCGAGGCGATCCGGCGCGGCTGGGTGCAGGGTCCGCGGATCCTCGATGCCGGCGAACCGATCTCGACCACCGGCGGACATATGGATGGCCGGGTGGGCCTGGCCGACGAAATGGAACCGATGGTCGGCACCCAAAACCTCTGCGACGGAGTAGACGATTGCCGCCGTGCGGTCCGCCGTCAGGTCGGCCGCGGGGTTGACGTCATCAAGTTCGCCACCACCGGCGGAGTCAATTCGGGCACCGGCCTCGCCACCCGGATTTTCGAAGACGAGGCCAAGGCGATCATCGACACCGCCCACGCCTATGGCCGCAAGGTTGCGGTCCATGCCCACGGGATCGACGGGATCAAGCTCGCCGTCCGGCTGGGCGCGGATTCGATTGAGCATGGCACCACGATTGACGAAGAAACTGCCAAGTTGATGGTCAAGAACGGCACGTTTTATGTGCCGACGCTCAGCACGGTAAACGGCTATCTGGAGCGGCTTGCGGCCAATCCCAACGCCTATCCGCCGCTAATCAAGAAGCAGATCGACTGGCGGATCGGGATCACCGGCAAAAGCTTGGCTGTCGCCTATCCGCTCGGCGTCAAGATCGCCTTTGGCACCGACGCCGGGGTATCCAAGCACGGCCGCAATGCCGATGAATTTGAATGGCTGGTCAAGTTTGGGATGTCGCCAATGGAAGCGATCAAGGCCGCCACGATCAACGCCGCCGCGCTGCTCGGGCTGGACAAGGAGATCGGCACGCTGGAAGTCGGCAAGAGCGCTGATATCATCGCGGTTGACGGCGATCCCTTGGCCGATGTCCGGGTGCTAAAGCGGATGGCCTTCGTGATGGCCCGGGGCGAAGTGGTTGCGCTGAACTAAGCAGTCAAAAACGCCACCAGCGCCTTGACCTTTTTCTGGCGCCATTGCGGGGCCGGGGCGACCAGCCAATAGCCTTGGCGGCACGGCGCCATTTCGCCCAGCGCCGTGATCCGGCCGTTGTCGAGCCAGGATTGCGCCAGCAGCACCGGCACCCGGGCCTTGCCCATTCCGGCGGCGGCGGCGGCGATGGCTTGACCGGCATCGCCAACGATCAACGGCGGGCTTTCGCAGCCGTCGCCTTCGGGATTGGCATCGCCCGGCCACGCGATCCAGCAGCCTTCACCAACGCTGACCCGGCCCGGTTCGCCCAGCGCGGCGCCTTCGAGGTCACCGGGCCCATCGGCCCAGCGCACTGCCAGATCGAGGTTGGCCTCGGTGAAATCGGCGTCTTCATCGCTGACCAGCGAGAACCGCACTTCGGGATTGGCCTTGCGGAACGCAGCCAATCGCGGGGCCAGCCAGGCCGAGAAGAATTCGCGCGGGGCGGCGATGGTATAGACGTGGCTCGATTGTCCGGCCTGCATCGCCCGCACCGCATCTTCGAAATGCAGGAACCCAGTGCGCAGCGCCTCCAGCCCGGCGCTGGCCTCATCGGTCAGTTCTAGCCCTTTGGGGGTGCGGCGGAACAGGACCACGCCCAGCACGTCCTCCAGCGCGCGGATTTGCTGGCCGACGGCAGCAGGCGTCACCGCCAATTCGTCCGCCGCGCGGGTGAACGACAGGTGCCGGGCGGCGGCATCGAACACGCGCAAGGCGTTGAGCGGCAGATGGGTGCGCTTCATCGGCTTGCGCTTAGCCCGCCGTCGCCGGAGCGGCCAGCGGGAAGAACGGGATCGCCACGTTGAACGCATCGCCGCTGCGCCGCACGAAAGTGTAATGCCCCTCCATGGTCCCCATCGGCGTGCTCAGCGGGCAGCCTGAAACATAGTCATGGCTTTGCCCCGGCTGCAGCAGCGGCTGTTCGCCGACCACGCCTTCGCCCTCGACCAGATTGACCATCCCGCGCCCGTCGGTGATCCGCCAATGCCGGTTCAGCAGCTGAACCGCCTCGTCCGATCCGTTCTCGATTCTGATGTGATAAA
>JANMHL010000296.1:0-3559 GCA_031375125.1 Novosphingobium sp.
GCAGATGCCCATGGCGTCGAATGATGCACCATTCGCGGTGCAGGCAGGGGTGGCGGCGCGCCTTTTCGAGCGCGATCTCCACCGACTTCACGCGGTCGGGCTGGCCGGAGCCCATATGTCGGGAGGCTTGCAGATCAGAGCCCAAACAGTACCATTACAACATATACACACAATGCTCCAGCTGTGCGGATGCCCAAGGCACTGGGGCTGGAGGCCGGGATGGAATTGGAAATCGAATTGCTGCCGGATGGGGCGATGCTATTGCGCAAGGTCACGCCAGTGAAGCGCAAGTTCGATATCGACAAGGTGGCTGGCAGCGCGACCAGCCTTCGTCTGATCGATCCGGATGATCGGTGGTTCGAAGAACGCAAGCTTGATTGGGGCAACGGCACCAAGGACCAAGGGCCTTGAGATATTTGCTCGATTCGAACATTATCATCAAGTTGACGATGGACTTAAGTCCAGCGTTGCGTCGCCGGGCTGGCGAGTGCGATGCGGACGAATTGGTTACGTCCACCATTGCGCTCGCCGAAGTCCTGCATGGGTCGGTGAACGAAAAGCCACCACCGGTCGAACAGCTTGCAACGTTCATGCAAAAGGTTGAAGTCCTCGACTTCGACCTTGCTGCAGCCCGCGCATACGCAGTGTTGCCATTCAAGCGCGCCAGCTACGATCGGCTAATTGCGGCGCATGCCTTATCGCTGGGGCTGACTGTGGTGACCGACAATACCAAGGACTTCGCCGATGTGCCGGGGTTGGTGGTTGAGAACTGGACGGTGTGATGGGGGGTGAAGCGTTCCTTTATCCATTTTTGGTGCTAGCCTGTGCCTTGGCATCAGGATTGTGCGCAAGGATGCTGCACAGAAAATTTGGAGCTAGAGGTCGGTTCTTGCAGCTTCTGTTAATTGCGTTCACCGCCCCGGTATCAGTGCTAGTGCTCGCCTTGTGGGATCCAAATGTGGATTGGGATTACGCTAAGTTCTCAATCAGACTTTCAGCCATCACATCTTGCACAATTGCAGCAATTTACGCAATAATTGGGCTGCGAAAATGACCTTCCACGCCACTGTCCTGACCCTCTACCCAGAGATGTTTCCCGGGCCCCTGGGCGTCTCCCTCGCTGGCCGGGCGCGGGAGGAGGGGAAGTGGGCGCTGGATACGGTCCAGATCCGCGATTTTGCGATCGATAAGCACCGCACGGTTGACGACACGCCAGCCGGCGGTGGGGCGGGGATGGTGCTGCGGGCGGATGTTTTGGCGGCGGCGATTGACCATGCGCGGGCGGGCCAGCCCGATTGCCCAGTTCTCACCATGACTCCGCGCGGAAAGCCGCTGACTCAAGCCCGCGTACGCGAACTTTCCGCTGGCCCCGGCGTGATCGTCCTGTGCGGCCGGTTTGAGGGTTTTGACGAGCGGATTTTCGCAGGCCGCGCTGTTGAGGAAGTATCGGTCGGCGATATCGTCCTGTCGGGCGGGGAACCGGCGGCTTTGATGCTGCTTGATGCTTGCATTCGGCTGCTTCCCGGCGTAATGGGCGCGGCTTCGAGTGGTACCGAGGAGTCCTTTGAACAAGGATTGCTTGAATATCCTCACTTTACCCGGCCCGCAATGTGGGAAGGGCGCACGATCCCTGAAGTGCTGCGATCGGGGGATCATGCGAAGATCGCGGCTTGGCGTAAAGCCCAGTCCGAGGTCGACACACGGTTACGCAGGCCGGACCTTTGGGAGCGTCATACAGGCGCTCGGGTTCAGTCTGCCTCTGGCGCGCGGCATGAAGATGAGGACCCAGGTCAATGAACCTGATTCAACAGATCGAAGCCGAAGAAATTGCCAAGGCAACTACTGAAGCTGGCAAAGAAATCCCGACTTTCCGCCCCGGCGATACCGTCCGTGTCGGCGTGAAGGTTATCGAAGGTGAGCGCAGCCGCGTTCAGATGTACGAAGGCGTGTGCATCGCCCGTGCCAACAAGGGCATCGGTTCCAACTTCACCGTCCGCAAAATGAGCTTTGGCGAAGGCGTGGAACGCGTATTCCCGCTCTATTCGCCCAACATCGACAGCATCACCGTGGTCCGCAAGGGCGTGGTCCGGCGCGCCAAGCTGTATTACCTGCGCGGCCGCACCGGCAAGCGCGCCCGTATCGCCGAACGCCGCGATCCGCGTCCGGGCGAGTGAACTTGATCGCCTGATTGGCGAAAAGGTTCTGGCGCCAAGGTGCTATGACGAATTAGAAGAGGCGTTCCGGCGAAAGTCGGGACGCCTTTTCGCTATTGGGATCAACAAAATTGCCATGCGCCTTTTCGCTGCTGTGCTCGCCGCCACAATCCTCTCGGCAACCCCTGCTTTGGCAGAGGACGTCCCGATGAGCCCACCAGCCACCCAAACCGAGTCCAAGGCGCTCGATTTCGAGCGCGTCTTCGCCAGCCCCAGCCTGAACGGCGCGGTGCCGCGCGGGGTCAAGCTGTCGCCCGATGGGCGTTGGCTGACGGTCCTGCGCGCGCGGGCCGATGATCGTGAACGCTATGATCTGTGGGGGTTTGATCGCAAGTCTGGCCAATGGGTGATGTTGGTCGACAGTCTCAAGCTGGGTTCGGGCAAGGAACTGTCGGAAGCCGAAAAGATGCAGCGCGAACGCCAGCGGATCGGCGATCTGAAGGGCATTGTGACCTATGAATGGACCGCTGACAGCAAGGCCATTCTGGTCCCGCTCGATGGCGATCTGTACCTCGCCGGACTGGACGGCAAAGTCACCCGGCTGACCGATAGCGCTGGGGACGAACTCAACCCGGCGCTCAGCCCCAAGGGCGGCTATGTCTCGTTCGTCCGCGACCAGCGGCTGTGGGCGGGGAAAGTCGGGGCACAGGCCCAGCCGGTATCACCAGAGGAAACCGCCGACACGGTCCACTGGGGCGAGGCGGAGTTTGTCGCGCAAGAGGAAATGGCCCGTTTTACCGGATACTGGTGGGCGCCTGATGACAGCCGGATCGCGGTCCAGCGGTTTGATGATGCCCCGGTTGGGATTGTCACCCGCGCAGCGATTGGTGCAGAGGGGACCAAGACTTTCCAGCAGCGCTATCCGGTCGCCGGGTCGGCCAATTCGCTGGTTTCGCTGTTTGTGATGGCGCCTGATGGGTCGAGTAAGGTCGAAGTCGATCTGGGGCCGGACAAGGACATTTACCTCGCCCGGGTCAATTGGGCACCCGACGGCAAGACGCTCTACGTCCAGCGCCAGAACCGCGCGCAGACTCGGCTCGATATGCTGGCCGTTGATCCCGCCACCGGCAAAGCCAAGGTGCTGTTCACGGAAACCGCCGCGCCGGGCAGCTGGGTCAACCTGTCCAGCGACTACCGCTTTTTGAAGGACGGCAGCCTGATCTGGTGGTCCGAACGGGATGGGTTCGGGCACCTGTGGCACCTTAAGGAAGGCAAGTGGAAGCAGCTGACCAAGGGCCCGTGGGTGGTCACTGCGCTGGTCGGGGTGGACGAGAAATCGGGGCAGGTTACCTTCACCGCGACCAAGGATGACGTGCTGGCGACCAATATCTACGCATTCAGCCTCG
>JANMHL010000302.1:0-9701 GCA_031375125.1 Novosphingobium sp.
GTCTGGCCGATGTCGATCATTCTGCGCGCATTATCGAGCGATGACGACGCGGTGATCGCCTGGAGCCTCAAGACACTGCGCGCCACCCATGCCGGGACCGGGTTCATGCACGAGGCGTTCGACAAGGACGATCCGGCCAAGTTCACGCGGCAGTGGTTTGCCTGGGTCAACGGCTTGTTTGGCGAACTGGTGGTTAAGGTGGCAAAGGAGCGGCCGCATTTATTGACAGCGGATTACGGAGGCTAACTGAACTCCAACGCAGTTTCACCCGTCACCGCCCCACTAGCATCAAACCGCCGCTCGATAATCCGGCCAAGCCCATCGTGATCGACCGCCACCACGGTTGAACAGCGCGTCCCGTAACCCGGATTGAGCACAAACGGTGCCGATAGGAAATCATCCAGCTGGGCCGGGTCAGGCGTCAGATCGGTCAGTGGCTCCAGCAATGCCTCCAACCCCGCATCACCGTCCAGCCAATCGCGCAAAGCGGCTGCGAAGCGGGCTTCCTTATGCCAATGCTCGTCCAGCCCTCCGTTCGACAGGCTGTGAATGCCGTGGGTGAGTGGGCGCATTTCGGGGGCGGGATAATTGGTGCTGAGTGATGCGCCATCCGGCCCGGCGGTAAACAGGTTGTACGGGTTCATCGCCGCCACATCGCCCGTGTCTTCACCCAGCAGCCAGCCGGTGACTAGCGCGCCGCGGCTAGTCATGCCGGGGCGGGGATAGCCTGCGGCGCGGCGATTGGTGACGAGCGCAAAGCGGCCATGCCCAGTGCCAAGCCAGGTTCCCCCAGCCTCCAGATCGCGGCCCGCCAGAATGCCGTTCTCCCAAGCACTCAGCGGGGCGGCAGCGCGGGCGTGGTATTCATCGCGGTTGGCAATCGCCACCAGCCGCCAACGCGGATGCGCCGCCCAGGCGATCGCGGCAACGCACATCCTAGACCAGCCCCTTGGCGCGCAGACTGACGTGGCCTTCCTTGCCGATGATTACGTGGTCATGCAGTGTAATCCCCAGCAGCCGTCCGGCTTCGGCAATCCGATTGGTAATCTGGATATCGGCGCGGCTGGGTTCGGGGGAGCCAGACGGATGGTTGTGAACCATGATCAGCGCCGCTGCGCCCAGATCGAGCGCTTTCTTGACCACTTCGCGCGGGTGGATCGCGGCTTCGTCCAGTGATCCTTCGGACAGCAGTTCGTCGCTGACCAGCCGGTTCTTGCTGTCGAGATAAAGCGCGCGGACCCGTTCGTGTTTCAGGTGGGCCATATCGATCGTCAGATAGTCGATCAGCGCCTGCCAACTGGCCAGCACCGGCTGATCCTGCACCCCGGTCCGGGCCAGCCGCCGGGTTGCCAGCGCCACGATTTTAATCGCCGCCGCACTGGTTTCGCCCATGCCGGGATGTTTGGCCAGCGCCGAAGGATCGGCGTTGAATACCCCGGCCAAACCGCCAAACCGGGCCAGCAGGCTTTTTGCCAAAGGCTTCACATCCTTGCGCGGGATCGCGGTCATCAGCAGGTATTCGATCATCTCATGATCGCCCAGCGCGCCTTCGCCGCCGGTCAGCAGCCGCGTGCGCAGCCGCGCGCGGTGGCCTGCTCCATCATGCAACTCGGGCTTGTCCTCGGCCACGTGTGGCTCCTGTGCGGGTGACTGCTGGCAGTGCATTGCCTTTCACGGGCCAAGCGCGCAAGTGTAGCGGCAATGTCCGAGCCCTTGGTCGAAGCTGCTGAACCCGAAGTGGAAGTCCCTCTGCCGCGCCGCAAACGGCGCTGGCGGGTGCTTGGCGTGCTGCTCGCGGCGCTGCTCGGCGGGTTGCTCTATGGCTGGTTCGTCCGCGAACAATTGGCCGATACGGTTATCGCCGGACAGATGGAGGATCTGGGCCTGCCAGGCACCTGGACGGTCGAATCGGTCGGCCCCGGCACGCAGATTATCTCCAACATCGTGATCGGTGATCCAGCGCGGCCTGATCTGACGGTGGGGCGCGCAGTGGTCGAAACGACGCTGCATTTCGGGCTGCCGACGATTGACAAGGTGACGCTGGAGGAAGCCCGGCTTTACGGCACCTATCGGAACGGCCAGCTCAGCTTCGGCAAGCTGGACTCGCTGATCTTCGCCAAACGCGACGGCCAGAAAGGCCTGCCCGACCTGAACCTGGCGCTGATCGATGGCCGGGCCCGGATCGAAACAGATTGGGGCGTGATCGGTGCCAAGGCCGAAGGGGACGGCAACCTCAAAAGCGGGTTCGCTGGCACCTTGGCCGTCGCAGGGCCGCAACTGGCCTTTGGCGGGTGCAAAGCGGAGCGGGCCAGCGGCTTTGGCAAAGTGACAACTGCAGCGGGCAAAGCGCGGTTCGATGGGCCGGTGCGGCTGCAATCGCTGCGCTGCGGCGCGCAAGGCTTGGCGCTGGGTGAGAGTACGGTGCAGATCGTCACCGAGCTGAACGAGACGTTCGATGCCACCAAAGGCACCTATGCGCTAAACACCGGCGCGCTGAGCTGGCAGGGTTATCGCGCGCGCAAGACCGCAGGCAAGGGTGACTTTGCCTATGCGGCGGGCGATCTGGTGGCGTCCTATGCGCTGACCGGCAGCGGGGTTGATCTGGGCGGGGCCGGAGCGGGCAGTTTGACGCTGGAAGGGTCGCTGCGCAGCGAAGACAAACTTGCCCGGTTCAACAGCGAAGGCACGATCCGGGGCAGCAATTTGAAAGGCGGCAAGGCGCTGATCGATGGGCTGGCCGGGCTGGAAACATCGGGCGAGGGGACACTGTTGGTACCTTTGGCAAAACAGCTGCGCGCGGCGCTGACGCGCGAGGAACGCGGATCGACGCTGCGGGCCGACTATGTGCTGCGTCAAAACGGCGGGATCACGGAGCTGACCTTGCCATTTGCCGAACTGCGCGGCGGGACGGGCGCGCGGCTGCTGGGGTTGAGCAAGGTCGCAGTGGCGCTGGGTATGCGGGGCGGTCCGCGTTTTTCGGGGCGGTTCGTGACCGGCGGCGCGGGCTTGCCGCAGATGGACGGCGTGGCGACGCGCAATGGCGGCGGAATGACCGCGCGGTTCTCGCTGGCCGAATACCGCGCTGGCAGTTCGTCGGTCGCGCTGCCCGATTTGCGGGTGGTGCAATTGCCCGGCGGGCAAATCGGCTTTTCCGGCCAAGCGCTGGTTTCGGGCGCTTTGCCGGGCGGCGAGGTGAACGGCTTGGAAATGCCCGTGCAGGGCAACTGGTCGCAAGGCGGTGGTCTGGCGATGTGGCGGCAATGCACTTCGCTCAGCTTCAACCGGCTCAAGATCGGCAATCTGGCGCTGGCCAACAAAGGTTTGGTGCTGTGCCCCGGCAGCCAGGGCGCGATTTTGCGCAGCGATGCGCGCGGCACTCGGCTGGCGGCGGGGACCACTGGGCTGAATCTGTCGGGCACGCTTGGCACCACCCCGATCCGGCTGAAAAGTGGCGCGGTCGGCTTTGCTTACCCGGGCAAGCTGGTCGCGCGGGCGATCGACGTTTCGATGGGGCCGCTGGCCAAGCCGAGCACGCTCAAGGTCGCGCTGTTCAGCGGCGATCTGGGCAAGGCAGTAACCGGGCACTTCAGCGGGACCGAGTTAAAGCTGTTCGCGGTGCCGCTCGATATGAGCGAGATTGAGGGCGATTTGCGCTTTGCGGACAACGATCTTGATATCACGGGCGCGTCGCTGCGGGTTACTGACCGGGAAAAACCTGCCAAGTTTGAGCCACTTATTGCGCGCGACGGAACGTTGCAGCTGCGCTCCACCACTTTTACCGCGCAAGCGATGCTGCGCGAACCCAAGAGCGACCGCGAGATTGTCCACGCCAACATCACGCATGATCTCGATACCGGTGCCGGCTTTGCCGACCTCAAGGTGCCGGGCATTCAGTTTGACGGCAAATTGCAGCCGACCATGCTGACCTATGCCGCGCAGGGCGTGATTGCTCTCGCCAAGGGCACCGTGACTGGCACCGGGCGGATCGACTGGGACGAGCGCAAGCTGACCAGCACTGGCCGATTCAGCACCGACGGGCTCGATTTCGCTGCCGCCTTTGGCCCCGTCACTGGCACGCGCGGGACGGTGGTGTTTACTGACTTGCTCGGCCTGGTCACCGCGCCCGATCAGCGGCTGACACTGGCCACGATCAATCCCGGGATTGAGGTCCATGAGGGCGAGCTGTCGTTCCAGCTGGAGCCGGACCGGGTGCTGGTGATCAATGGCGCGAAGTGGCCGTTTATCGACGGCACGCTGGAACTGATGCCGACCCGAATGGTGCTGGGCGCCGCCGAAGTCCGCCGCTTTACGATGAAGGTTACCGGGGCCAACATGGCCAAATTCGTCAACCAACTTGAACTGTCGAACATCTCGGCCAGCGGGATTTTTGATGGCACACTGCCGCTGGTGTTCGACGAGGAAGGCGGGCGGATAGAGGGCGGTCTGCTGGTTTCGCGCCCACCCGGCGGGAATTTGTCCTATGTCGGCGAGCTAACCTACAAAGACCTGTCGGCGATGGCCAATTATGCCTTTCAGATCCTGCGCAGCCTGGATTTCAACCGCATGGAAATCGGGCTGGATGGCCAGATCGACGGCGATATCCTGACCACATTCAAGATCGAAGGGGTCCGTCAGGGCCCCGGCAGCAAGCGCAATTTCATCACCAAGCAGCTGGGCAAATTGCCGGTGCAGTTCAATATCAACATTCGCGCGCCGTTCTATCAACTCGTTACGTCGTTCAAATCGATGTATGATGACGCCTATGTTCGCGATCCGCGCAGTCTGGGGCTGATTGGTTCTGACGGTAAGCGGCGCGATCCGAATGCGCCATTGCCCGATCCAAGCCCGAGCCCTGCGCCCGCCGCTCCGCCTGCCAGCCTGCCACCGGTGCAGCCAGCGCAGCCGAAAAACGATGACATTCAGGATTCAGACAGCAGGACTAAGCCATGAACAGCCAAGAATTGACCAATCGCGCCCGGCTTGCGACAATCCTGCCCATGCAGGGGAATCAAATCGGGAAACGATGGTCGTACCAGTCGGGGAAACTCACACTGGCGGTGATGATGGGCAGCGCGACTGCGCTTTCGGGATGTGTATCGGTCAATGCGCCGGACAAACCGATCGTGATCGAGCTTAACATCAACATCAAGCAGGAGGTCGTTTATCGACTCGCGGCGGATGCCGGGAAGACGATTGACGAGAACTCCGGGGTATTTTGAAGGACGTTACCATGTTGAAGACCGCAACCTTGATCCATCGCAAGCACCTGCCGCTGGCTTTGCTGGCCGGTGCCTTGGCGCTGGGCGCGCTGGCAATCGCGATCCCGGCGGCCGCTCAGGCTGCGCGCGATCCGGCCTATGCCGCCGCCCGCACCGCTGGGCAGGTCGGCGAAAAGACCGACGGCTATCTAGGCTTCCCCTCTGCGCCGAGCGCCGAAGTGCGCCGGATGGCCGATGATATCAATATCAAGCGCCGCGCGATCTATGCCCAGCGCGCCGCCGAACAGCGCGCGACAGTGGATGACTATGCCTTTACCACCGGCTGCCTGCTGATTGGCCAGACCAAAGTGGGCGAAAAGTATCAGGCCCCCGATGGCACCTGGCAGACCCGCACCGCCGCAGCCCCGCTGCGCGATAGCCGCTGCCCGCAAAGCTGATCTAAGCAGGCCTGAATTACCGCGCGGGGCGGGGGGCCAATCGGCTCCTCGCCCCGCCGCTTTTCCGCAGTGCAGCAGGCGCGGTTGACTTGCACGGGCAGCCTTCCTAAAGGGACCGCGCGCAGCTTCCTTCGCCTTGGCGGAGCATGGCTGCGCGCTAGTTTTTCCGGTCGGTTTGGCCCTTTGGGGCACCCGTACCAAGCAGGGCTATCGCGTGACCGATTCGGGCGAAAATGGCGGCGGGGGCAATCTCGACCGCAGGATCGCTGAAGCACAGGCGAAGCATACCCGCGGGATCAGTTCTGCCGAAGGGCGCGCCGAAACGCGCGGCTGGGCGGTTGGGATCGAATTTGTGGGAACCGTGCTGGTTTGCGGGTTTATCGGCTGGTCGTTTGATCGGTGGATGGAACTCAAGACGCCCTGGGGCCTGATCGTGATGCTGTTGCTCGGCTTTGCTGCCGGAACGCGCCGCGCGATGCAGACTTCGGCCAGCTTCGACAGCGATCCCACCAACGATCCCAAGGATTGAGGAGTAGTTTGTGGCCAACCCGATGGAGCAATTCGCGGTCAAGACGATTCAGCCTCTCGAAGTAGCTGGCTATGACGTCTCGTTCACGAACTCCTCATTGTGGATGCTGATTGCGCTGGTCGCGATTTCGGCGTTCCTGTTCGTCGGCACGGCAAAGCCGCAGCTGGTCCCCGGCCGGATGCAGGCCGCAACCGAATATCTCTATGATTTCGTGCGCAAGATGCTCGACGAAAACGTCGGGCCGGAAGGCCGCCGGTTCGCGCCGCTGATCTTCACGATCTTCATTTTCGTGCTGGCCTGCAACCTGCTTGGCCTGATCCCATGGGTTGGGGCATTCACCCCGACCAGCCATGTCGTGGTCACGTTTGGCCTCGCGATGATTGTGTTCGTGACGGTCTGTATCGTCGGGTTCTGGCACCACGGGCTGCACTTTTTCAGCCTGTTCTGGCCAAAGGATTCGAACATTTTTCTGGGCGCGTTTGTGTTCCTGATCGAATTCCTCAGCTTCCTGACCCGCCCGTTCACACTGGCGATCCGGTTGTTCGCCAACATGACTGCGGGCCACGTGCTGCTGAAAGTGTTCGGCACCTTCGTGGTGACGCTCGGTTCGTTCGGCGCGCTGCCTTATGTGCTTGGCATCCTGCCGCTTGGCGTAACGATCGCACTGACCGCGCTCGAAGTGCTGATCGCGGTGGTTCAGGCCTACGTTTTCGCTTTGCTCGCTTCGTTGTACCTCAACGATGCGGTCAATCTCCACTAAGTTCTTATTTCAACACTCTATCTAGCAAGGGAATTTCACCATGGATCCAGCATCTGCAAAACTCATCGGCGCCGGTCTGGCCGCGATCGGTGCGGGCCTTGCCGCTATCGGCGTGGGCTCGATTTTCGGCCAGTACCTCAACGGTGCCGTGCGCAATCCTGAAGCCGACGCCAAGATGGGCGGCCGCCTGATCTTTGGTTTCGCGGTTACCGAAGCGCTTGGTCTGATCGCGGCAGTTGTCGCGCTCGCACTGGCGTTCGGCTGATTTAAGCGCCGGCCGGTTAACCCCGGCCGGCGTTCCTAGCTCTAGTTCTTAGGCAGGGACCACGATGCCCCAGTTTGATTTCGCGAATGTCACATGGCCCCAGTTGGCCTGGCTCGCGCTGTTCTTTGTTGTGCTCTACTTTGGCGTGGTCAGAATGACCCTGCCCAAGCTGGGCAAGGTTATGGAACAACGCGAAGACAAGATCACCGGTGATCTGAGCGCGGCCCAGGCCGCCAAAGAAACCGCCGATCAGGTCGATGCGCGCTATCACGCAGATATGGACGCCAGCCGCGAACAGGCCCGGCGAGCGATCACCGCAGCCAAGGCTGACGCAGCCAAAGCCAGCGAAGCGCGCCTGGCCACTGCGGCCAGTGCCACCGATGCTGTAATCGCTGCGGCCGAAGCCCGGATCGCCGCGGCCAGTGCCAAAGCGCAGGCTTCTTTGCGCGATGCCGCGGCCGAAAGCGCGCAAGCCATTGTCGCCAAGCTGACCGGGGTCGAGCCAAAACTCGAAGCGGCCCAGCAAAGCGTCGCGGCGCAGTTCTGAAGGCAGGATAATGACGAACACTCTCCTCATCCTCGCCGAAGCCGCTCATGGCGGTGAACACGCAGAGGCCAAGCTGCTTGGCCTTGGTGCCGAAGGCTGGGTCTATGTCGGGGTCACACTTTTCTTCCTGATCGCGATCTTCAAGTTCAAGGCGCATAAGCAGATCATTGCCGGGCTCGATGCGCAGATCGCTGAAACCCGGCGCTCGCTCGATGAGGCTTTGGCGATCCGCACGGAAGCCGAAGCCTTGCTGAGCAGTGCCAAGGCCCAGCAGGCTGCCAGCGCCAAAGAAGCAAAGGGCATCATCGCCCATGCCGCCCATGAGGCCGAAGCGATCATCGCCAAGGCGCAGGCCGATACGACCGATCTGGTCGCCCGCCGCGAAAAGATGGCGCAAGACAAGATTTCCGCCGCCGAACGCACCGCTGTCGACGCGCTCCGCGCTCAGACCGCCGCTGCCGCCGCTGGGGCCGCCCAAGCGCTAATTTCCGCGACCCACACTGCCAAGGCTGACAAAAGCCTGGTCGATGAGGCGATCGCCGGACTGTAAACCATTTCCGAGCTTGGAGAGGGGAAAGGGCGGCTTACGGGCCGCCCTTTTTCGTTGCGCGGTTTGGCCGGGCCCCCGGGGCGACCATTGCCATCAGAATGGTTCGCGCGAAGACGCGAAGGCGCGAAGCGGGCGGCTTTGCGCCGCAGGCCTTCAAACCACCCTTCAGCCAATTGGGGATGAAAACGAGGCTTCGCCTCAAGCAAAAACCTCTTCGCGTCTTCGCGTCTTCGCGCGAACCATTCCAGCCACTAAGGCTCCAGCACGACCTTCCCGACAATCTCGCGGCGCGCCATCGCTTCAAACGCCTCGCGCCAACGCTCCAGCGGCAACACCCGGTCGATGTGTGGGGTCAGCTTGCCCTCTGCCGCCAAGGCCAGCATCGCATCGCGGATTGCGCGCCCGCGGTCGGGAAAGCGGCGGGCATATTCCCCGGCGCGGACGCCGACGACCGAGAAGCCTTTGATCAGCGGGATGTTGGTGGAGATATCGGCAATCCGCCCGCCGGCAAAGCCGACCACCAGCAGCTTGCCGCCAAAGGCCACACAGCGGGTGCTTTCATCGAAAATGTCGCCGCCGACCGGATCATAGACCAGATCGCACAGCGCCCCGCCGGTAATCTCGGCCACCTGTTCCCGAAACTTACCCGCGGCCAGCAGAACAGCGTCGGGCTGGCAGGCAGCTTGCAGTGCCTCCAGCTTGGCCGGTGATCCGCTGGCGGCGATCACCCGCGCGCCCAGCGCCTTGGCAAGGTCACAGGCCGCAAGGCCGACGCCGCCGGTCGCGCCGTGGACCAGCACCCATTGCCCCGGCTTGATCCCGCCCAACTCAACCAGTGCGGTATAGGCCGTGCCATAGGCCGCGCCGAGCGCAGCAGCGGTGGCGAAGCTCATGCCATCCGGGATGGGTCGCAGTGCGGTTGCATCGAGCGCGGCATATTCGGCAAATGCGCCGGTTTTCTGTCCGCCGAACACCCGGTCACCGGGCTGGTGCGGACCATCGGGATCGGCTTCCACTACCTCGCCAGCCAATTCCAGCCCGAGCGTGAATGGCAGCGCGGGTTTGAGCTGGTACTCGCCCTTGGTCATCAGCAGGTCGGGAAAATTGAGCGAGGCCGCATGTATTCGCACAAGCACTTGGCCGGGATGACGCTGCGGCTGCGACACTTCGGCGAGTTCGACGCCTGAGAGGTCGGGGGACAGCGCGTTGACAAAAAGGGCTTTCATTCGGTCAATCCATACGTCCGTTCGTGTCGAGCGTAGTCGAGACACCGCGCACCAGTGTCTCGACTCGACCGGGAGGGGGGAGGGGGCTAGAAACTGTCCTTCGCGGCCCGCAGTGCCGCAAAAGTCGCCACCGGATCACCGCCGCCCCAGCGCGCCGCCAGCGCCGGG
>JANMHL010000316.1:0-22258 GCA_031375125.1 Novosphingobium sp.
GCTGGAGGCGCGGAGCCATTCGCGGGCGCGGCGCTGGGCTTCAGCAACTTCGCGGGCGGTCATTTCGTCAGAAATGTCGGCGCGGCACATGGCAGCTTCGGCGTGTCCAGCGACAGCGGCCAGATTGAACCACTTGTGCGCTTCGATCAGATCGCAATCCACACCGTGGCTGCCGGTCGAATAGGCGACGCCCAGATCATAGTAGGCGCTGGTATCGCCCTGTGCGGCGGCGGCAAGGCAGCTGGCGACCAACAGGTCTTCACGGCTCTCATCAGCAGTTGCGATCGTTCCGGTAAAAGGATCCGAAAGCGTGGCGGTATTGGTCCATGCAGTGCTCATTTTGCTTACCCCTGTTGGCGAGTGGCTTGACCCGCCTTGAGCCCCCAAAGTTGCGGATCATGGTCAACAAAAGGTTAATGCCGACCCGTAATTCTGCGGAACCGGTCAAAAGACGGTCATGTGCGTCATATTCAGGCCAAGCTTCATTGCCGCTTGTGCGGGAATCTGCGGACCTCTATAGGCCCGCTCGAACCGGCACCGGGAGGCCATCGGGAATACCCGAAGCCGCAGGATTCCGCACCACCTGGCTGGTTTCGTTTGGAGAGTTTATGGCGACTATGCTCGGCGATGAAATCGATGTGCTGGCCAAAGCGAAGCGGGCAATCGCTGGTGATTATACACCCAGCGACAGCGATCCCTATATGTCTGAGGCGCAGCTCGACTATTATCGGCGGCTGCTGCTCGAATGGAAAAAGCTGATCCATGCGGCTTCGCAGGATACGCTCCAGTCGCTGCAGGACGGCCCGATCCGCGAACCCGATCTCAACGACCGGGCGTCTAGCGAGACCGACTGGGGGATCGAACTGCGGACCCGCGACCGCCAGCGCAAACTGATTACCAAGATCGAATCGGCCGTCCGCCGGATCGACGAAGGCGAATATGGCTATTGCGAAGTAACTGGTGAGCCGATCGGTCTGGGCCGCCTGTCGGCGCGCCCAATTGCAACCATGACGGTCGAAGCGCAAGAAGCCCATGAACGCCGGGAAAAAATTTCCCGCGACGATTGAGCAGCTTAGTCTTCAGGCCCGAAACTTTCCGGGTCGTTAACTGCTTTTTTGCCAGTGCAGCTGTAGCAGTGCGCAGTGTGCATTCGCTACCGCTTGGTTCAAAGCCAGCGGTGTGACCAGCAGGCGCGGAGCAATGAGGCAACCATGAGCGATAACGACCATCGGCAAATCGGGCGCGACAGCTTGTTCGTGCTGGCCGACCTGCGGATCGACGGCATTGTCGGCGAACAGCGGATTCGCGTGCGCAATCTCTCGACTGGCGGCCTGATGGCCGAAGGCAGCTTCCCCGTTCAGCGCGGCCAGCAAGTCTGGATCGGGCTGCGCAACATCGGCTGGGTTGAAGGTACCGTGGCCTGGCTGCAAGACAGCCGGTTCGGCATTGCCTTTCGCGAAGAGATCGATCCGCGGCTGGCCCGCGCGCCTGTCGTCTCGAGCGAGGCCACCCCGCGTTATGTCCGCCCGCCACTGAGCCAGCATGACAAGGGCGAGCTGCGCAAGATTTAGTTCCTGCGGCTGGGAACTTCTGCAAATATCCGATAGGGTCGGCGGTGCTATGTTGCTCCGCCGAACCAGTCTCGTCGCACTCGCGCTCGCCTTCGCCCTCAGCGGGTGTTTCGGCGATGATGACCGCGCGGTGCAGGTCGCGGTGATCGGGCCTTCGGCGTCAGCTTTTGCGCCGGGTCCGCGGTTGCCGGTGGCGGCACAGCTGTTTCGCGGGGCAACGGTCGAAGGGCTGGTCGGCTTTGACGAGCAAGGCCGCGTCGCTCCAGCATTGGCCGACCGCTGGATTGTGACCGACGATGGCCAAAGCTTCATCTTTCGATTGCGCGATGGGACCTGGGCCGATGGCACAGCGATCACCGGCGAAAGCGCCCGCGATGCCTTGCTGCGGGCCGTCGCGCTCCAGCGCGGCACCCCGCTGGGTCAGGATCTCGCGGTGATTGCCGAAGTACGGGCGATGGCCGGCCGGGTGATCGAGATCAGGCTGACCCGCCAGCAGCCCGAACTGCTGCAGATTCTGGCCCAACCCGAACTCGGCATGGCCAAGGGCGGACGCGGCGCCGGGCCGATGCGATTGCGCCGGGAAAAGGACGCCGCTCTGCTCCGGCCGATCCCGCCGGTTGATCGCGGACTGCCGCAGGATGAACGCTGGGCCGATCGCGCCCGGCGGCTCAAACTGGTGTCACTGCCAGCCAAGCAGGCAATCGACCTCTTTCAAACTGGCGATATTGACGTCCTGCTGGGCGGGACGCTGGACGATTTCCCCCGGCTCGATGCGCTTGGCGTTTCGCGCGGGGCAATCCGGCTCGACCCGGTCTCCGGCCTGTTCGGCCTGGTCGCAGTCCACCAGGACGGGTTTCTGGCCAAGGCCGAGAACCGCGAAGCACTCGCCATGACGCTCGACCGGGCTGAGCTGGCCAAGGCGCTCAATCTGGCTGGCTGGGTGACGACGACCCGGGTGGTCAATCCGGGCTTACCGGGAGACAACGGCACCATTGGCGAACGCTGGTCGGCCCGCACGATCGAGGAACGGCGGGCGCTTGCCGCGTCGCGGGTGGCGCAGTGGAAGGGTTCGTCCGGATCAGCGCCGAACTTGCGGATTGCCCTGCCAGCCGGACCGGGCGGCGATTTGCTGTTCGCCCGGATCGAGGCTGACTTCAAGACGATCGGCCTGATCGCGCGGCGGGTGCCGCTGGATGGAGAGACAGATTTGCGGCTGATTGATGCCGCCGCCAGCTATGCCGCCGCGCCGTGGTTCTTCAACCGGCTAAGCTGCACCAGCCAGCCCGCAGCCTGCAGCCCGGCCGCCGACCGGATCGCGGCCGAAGCATTGCAAGAACCGGACCCGGCCAAGCGCGCCGAACTTTATTCGCAGGCCGAGGCGCAGCTGACCATGGCGAACGGGTATATTCCCTTGGGCGTGCCGATCCGCTGGTCGCTGGTCGGTGGTTCAGTGACTGGTTTTGCCACCAACCCCTTGGCAATCCATCCCTTGATGTCACTGGCGATGCTTCCCAGATAGGCAAGACCGGCCAGATAGATAGGACCGGCAATTGGACCAGCCTGTTCAAGGTTTGCCCGACAATCGAAGGATGATTGGCATGGGTGATACCGGCAAGCTGCGCGAAATGACCGCCGAACTGCCTTTGGGCAACGATCCGCAATCGATCCGCCGCCGGATCGAAGGGCTGGAGCGTCTGCTGGAGGGGATCTTCGAAGTGCCGGGACTGAACCGCAAGGTTGGGCTTGATGCACTGATCGGCTTGGTCCCGGTCGCGGGCGACGCGATTGCCGCGGCGCTCGGGCTTTATCTGGTGTGGGAGGCCCGCAACCTGGGGATGCCGCGCTGGCAGCTGTGGCGGATGGCCGGTAATGTCGGGGTTGATACGCTGATCGGCGCGGTGCCGGTGGCGGGCGATCTGTTCGACTTCGTTTATCGCTCAAACACCCGCAACCTCAAGATCGTCCTGCGCCATCTGGACAAACATCACCCCGGAACCAAACTGATCGAAGGCTAGTGCGCTTACCGCAGCGGACCTTACCGCTTGGCAAAGGCCCCCTCGCGACTCGCCGGAATCCCGCTGTTTACGAGAAATTAACCTTTCTCTTTCATTGGTCATATGGTTAATGGCGCTCAGCACCTCTTACCAAAGGGTTGTTGACCGCGAAAACGGGGCGAGAAGGGGACTAACCCATGCGCGTATTGTTGATCGAGGACGAGCCTACCACGGCTCGCGCTATCGAATTGATGCTGACGACCGAAGGCTTCAACGTCTATTCGACCGATCTGGGCGAAGAGGGTTTGGACCTCGGCAAGCTGTATGATTACGACATCATCCTGCTCGATCTCAATCTGCCCGATATGCACGGGTACGATGTCCTCAAGAAACTGCGGGTCGCCAAAGTGCAGACCCCGGTGCTGATCCTGTCCGGCATTTCAGAAATGGATTCCAAGGTGCGCAGCTTTGGCTTCGGCGCGGATGACTATGTCACCAAGCCGTTCCACCGCGAAGAGCTGGTCGCCCGGATTCACGCCGTTGTGCGCCGGTCAAAGGGCCACTCGCAGTCGGTCATCCGCACCGGCAAGCTGGCGGTCAATCTTGATGCCAAGACTGTCGAAGTCGATTCCGCGCGGGTCCATTTGACCGGCAAGGAATATGCGATGCTCGAACTGCTCTCGCTGCGCAAAGGCACGACCCTGACCAAGGAAATGTTCCTCAACCACCTTTACGGCGGGATGGACGAACCCGAACTCAAGATCATCGACGTGTTCATCTGCAAGCTGCGCAAGAAACTGGCGCACGCCTGCGAAGGTGAAAACTACATCGAAACCGTCTGGGGCCGCGGCTATGTCCTGCGCGATCCAGGCGAAGAGCAGCAGGCCGCCTGATCTAGCTCTTACCCACACTTACCCCAACGGCCCGCCAGCAATGGCGGGCCGTTTCGGTTTGAATGGCCTGCCTCAATCGATCCGGTTGAAATAGGTTGTTTCAAGCTCCGGGATCTTCTGACTGGGCCAGACGATCGTTTCGGTCATCGATTGGCGATCTTTCGAAACGGTATAGACCCGCGTCGATATGGGAGCGCCTTGCTTGCCCAGCGTCATCACCATGGAATTGGGCTCAGGCTGGCGCAAGGATACGCTATCGATAAAATCCATATTGCCAGAGATCGGAACTTGGACACCGTCCGCAGCAGCAATTGAATCCGCGTAACGGCTGGTGCCATCGGGACCTACCATCTCGACATGGATCATCCATTTCCCGTCTGGCGTTTCGCTAAATCGGATCGATACCCGCTCCGGTCTTTCATCAGCCGGAATGCGTTCAACATTGAGCGACCAGGTTCCGGCCAGCGGCGAATTGCTGGTTGCCGCTGCATTGGCTGGTTGCTTTGGCGCTGCGGCTGGCATCGAATTCGTGGCGGCCATGACCAATCCGGCGGCTGCTATAGGGATTGCGACAAGCATCATAATCGTTCCTTTCGACCATTTGCGCCCCGCACCCGGGGGCTGCACCAAGGTCTCACCCGTTGGGCGCGGCAACGATAGATCGATATTTTTGTCCCAGAATTTTTGGGAATCGAGCAGGCGTGCCAGTTCACGGCTGCTGCCCACGCAGGTTTTGCGGCGGGCATCGCGCAGGCGCTCGTTGATCGATGCTTCCGTTCGTCCCAACTGAACAGAAATCGATTTGACCGTATGCCCGGCAGCCAACAGTTGCAGGACCTCTAACTCCTTGTCGGAAAGAGCAGCCAATTCGCTGGAAAAGGACCTCGCGGACGTCATGTGATAACAACACCACAAGCGGTAATGCCGCGTCTATCCCAAATTAATTGTCCAGAGGTAGCAGCGACACGGATACAGTCCGCAAAACACATGATCTTGACCCGTATGAGGTCGGCTGCCAGACGCCCCACTATGACAGCCCACAAATCTGGCGATCCAACCACGATCAACCGCCTCTATGGCCGCGCCAAGGGCAAGCCGCTGCGTGCGGCGCAGCAAGGGCTGGTCGATACCCTGCTGCCGCGGATCGCCATGCCGGCGGACGGCCCGATCACATCAGAGGTGCTGTTCGGTAACAATCGCCCGCTCCATTTCGAAATCGGGTTTGGCGGCGGCGAGCATATGGTCGGGCGCGCTGATATGCTGCCTAATCACGGCTTTATCGGGGCCGAGCCGTTCCTCAATGGGGTCGCGCAGGCGCTGACTCACGTCGACGGAGATAACGGAACGCACCCGCCGCTGGGCAATGTCCGGATCCATCACGGTGATGCCTTGGAAGTGCTGCGGCGAATCCCGGACGCCACGCTCAGCTTTCTCTACCTGCTCCATCCCGATCCCTGGCCCAAGGCGCGCCATGCCAAACGGCGGATGATGAACGATGGTCCGATCGATCTGTTCGCGGCGAAGCTGAAACCGGGCGGCGAATTCCGGTTCGGGACCGACCACGCCGTCTATGTCCGCCACGCACTGAGCTGCATGCGGCGACACACCGATCAATTCGACTGGCAAATTGAGGCACCTTGCGATTTTCAGGTGCGCCCCGGCGGATGGCCCGAAACCCGCTATGAAACCAAGGCCCGCAATGTCTATGGGCACGAGGTCTGGTATTTCAGGTATCGGCGGATATAGCCTGGGCTACGGCCAGCACGCGCTGCGCCTGTTCCAGGTGGAGCAGTTCGACCATCCGGCCGCCCGCCTGAATGGCACCCTTGCCCGCGTTTTCGGGCTGGGCAAAAGCCGCAACGACAGTTTCGGCCCAAGCGATCTGGGCTGAATCGGGCGAAAACACCGCGTTGACTGGCTCAATTTGGTCGGGGTGGATCAGGCTTTTGCCGTCGAACCCGAATTCGAGGCCTTGCTCGGCCTCGGCCCGGACCACTGCAGCATCGCGGAATTCGTTGCAGACCCCGTCGAGCACGATCAGCCCGTGGGCCCGCGCGGCGGCGACCGCCATTGTCAGGATCGGCAGGAATGGGGTGCGGGCTGGGGTCAGCCGGGCGTGCATTTCCTTGGCCAGATCGTTGGTGCCCAGCGCGAACCCAGCCAGCCGGGTATCGGCGGAGCAGGCCGCGATCTGGTGCAACAGCGGCAGGCAGGCGCAGGTTTCGATCATGATCCACAGCCGGGTATGAGCCGGGGCGGCGGCCAGCGCGGCGTCATACAGGCGCACCTCCTCGGGTGAACAGACCTTGGGAACCAGCACGGCGTCGGGACCGGCTGCGGCAATCGCGGCCAGATCATCGGCGCCCCACGGCGTCGACAGGCCGTTGGTCCGCACCACCAGTTCGCGCCGCCCAAACCCGCCCTCGTGCACTGCCGCGACCGCAGCCGCGCGGGCTTCGACCTTGAGTTCGGGCGCGACGGCGTCCTCCAGATCGAGGATCACCACATCGGCCGGCAGCGACCGAGCCCGGGCCAACGCCTTGGGATTGGAGGCGGGCAGGTACAAGGCTGAGCGGCGCGGGCGGAATGTTTCAGGCATGACGGCTTCATCCTCTGTCGCAGCAATCATGGCAAGCCGCCTACCGCAGGAAAATTTCGCTTTGGCGCGGCGTCGTAGAACTTTCTGGCAGCACACTGGTTCCAACTCTATCGAAAAAGTCGACATATTCCAGAGGACGAATCGCCATGGATTTTGATCTTGCCGCTTTGCTGCCGTTTATTGCGATTGGTTTCGCCGCTCAGGCGGTGGATGGCGCTTTGGGGATGGCGTTCGGGGTAATCTCCAACACGTTGCTGGTCGGGGTGCTGGGCGTGCCGCCAGCACTGGCTTCGCAGCGGGTCCATGCGGTTGAGTGTTTCACCACGGCAACGTCCGGGATCAGCCACCTGCTGCATGGCAACATCGACAAGGCGCTGTTCTTCAGGCTGCTGGTTCCCGGTATGGTTGGCGGAATTCTGGGGGCTTATGTGCTGACCTCGCTCGACGCCGCCGTGGTCAAGCCGTTCGTGCTGGCCTATTTGACGGCGATCGGGCTGATGCTGCTGTGGCGCGGTATCAAGTACCCGCCGCAGGCCCGACCGGCCAAAGTGGTGGCACCGCTGGGGCTGATCGGCGGCTTTCTGGATGCTGCGGGTGGGGGCGGCTGGGGCCCGGTGGTAACATCCAACCTGTTGATCCAAGGCGCTGATCCGCGCAAAGTGGTCGGCACGGTCAATGCGGTTGAATTCTTTCTGACGCTGACGATCAGCGCCACATTCATCTATCATCTGGGCTTTGCCAATCTGGCCGGAGCCACGCTGGGCTTGCTGATCGG
Source organism: Novosphingobium sp. (assembly GCA_031375125.1). Lineage (GTDB taxonomy): Bacteria > Pseudomonadota > Alphaproteobacteria > Sphingomonadales > Sphingomonadaceae > Novosphingobium. Next base: position 7,833 of record JANMHL010000316.1, read on the forward strand.
CGGGCTGGCCGCCGCGCCGTTCGGGGCCTGGGCCGCCAAACATATTCCGGCGCGGCCGATGCTGGTGATGGTCGGGATCGTGCTGACCGCAACCAGTGCCTTTGGAGTGTGGAAGGCCTGGGGCTGAGCTCTGTCATTCCGGGCTGACCGCGCCTAGGCAGTGCATTATGGATTCCCAGCTCCTGCTCATTTGCCTGCTGACGGCGATCATCAACTTGATCGGCGCGCTGGCCTATGCCGCGCGGATTGCCGGTATCCGCACCGGGCGGATCGCGATGAGTTTCGCTCTGTTCAACCTGCTGGTTCTGATCAGCCGGATGTCAAACAGCTTCCTCGGCCCGTTTTTGGCCAAGCGGATCGAACTGCGGCTGGCCTCTGGCGGCGGTGATGCGCTGATCGGTGATTTCCGGCTGGTGCTGACCAGCGCCAGTGTGGCGGTGCTGGCGGGAATTCTGCTGGTGCCGACCGCGCAGCGGCTGTTCGCGCAGGCAATCGGCTGGTTTCAGCACAACCGCTCGACCGCGCGGCTGGTCTTGCGCACCGCTTCGCCAGCGGGGCTTTCCGCGATCCGGCAGTCACTGACGATTCCGTCGGCCGATAACCTCAGGGATTTACGCCGCCCGATGGGGGTGGGCTGGGGCGTGCTGATCGCCAATATGCTGGCCCAAGCGCTGCTAACTGTGGGCGTTCTTGCCTCGCTTTACGCAGGCTACCTCAACCCCGAATTCCGGGTCACCGCCTCGCAGCTTTCGGCTGTGGTCAACGGCTTTGCAACGATCCTGTTGTTCGCCCTGATCGACCCGCAATTGTCCGTGATGACCGACGATGTCGTCGAAGGCCGGATGGACGCAGGCCTGTTCCGCCGCGCGATCATCTGGGTTTCGATCAGCCGTCTGGCCGGGACGGTGCTGGCCCAGCTGGTGTTCGTCCCAGCGGCTTTGGCCATCGCCTGGGTGGCAAACTTCGTTTAGCCGACGACCCCCGCCGCTGCCAGCACCGCCAAGGTCAGCACGTCAGGCGCAATCGCGGTCATCGGGGCGATCTGGACTGGCTTTTCCATGCCGATCAGCATGGGCCCGATGGTCGCGTTTCCAGCCAGTTCGCGCAGCAACTTGGCCGAGATGTTGGCCGATTGCAGCCCGGGCATGACCAACACATTGGCCGGCGCAGTCAGGCGGCTGAACGGATAGTTCTTCATGACCGTAGGGTTGAGCGCCGCATCGGGGGCGAGCTCGCCTTCGTATTCGAAGCCTGGCTCCTCGGCATCAAGGATCGCCACCGCCTCGCGGATCGGCTCGAGCCAGCGGCCCGGCGGGTTGCCAAAGGTTGAATAGGACAGGAAGGCGACCCGCGGCACGTGGCCCAAGCGGCGGGCAACGGCGGCGGTTTCCTTGGCGATCCGGGCCAGATCTTCGGCACCGGGGCGTTCGTTGACGGTGGTATCGGCCAGGAACACGGTATAGTTCTTGCCGATCATCAAGTGGATCCCGAAAGGCAGCTGGCCTTCCTTGGGATCAAGCACCTGCCGTACTTCGCGCATAGTCTGGGCAAAGGTCCGGGTCATCCCGGTGACCATCGCATCGCCGATCCCCAGCTTGAGCAGCAAGGACGCGAAGACGTTGCGGTCCTGATTGACCATCCGTTTGACGTCGCGTTCCAGAAACCCGCGCCGCTTAAGCCGTTCATAGAGCAGCCCGACCATCGCCGGGACATATTGGCTTACGGCCGAATTTTCGATCTGGAAGCTGTCCGGATTTCCGACGCCCAGTTCGATCAGTTTGGCGGTGACCTGATCGGTTCGGCCAACCAGCACCGGCTCGCCATAGCCGAAATCGCGGTACTGGATTGCCGCGCGGAGGACGATCTCATTCTCTGCCTCGGCAAAGATCATCCGCTTGGGATTGGCTTTGACCGTGTCATAAACCTGAGTCAGCACCGACGTGGTGGGGTTGAGCCGCGCCTTCAGGCTGGTGCGATAGGCATCGAAATCCTCGATCGGTTTACCCGCGACGCCGGTGTCCATCGCGGCTTTCGCAACGGCCGATGAAACAACTTCCATCAGCCGCGGATCGAACGGGGCGGGGATGATATAGTCAGGGCCGAACTGATACTTCTTGCCATAGGCGGCGGCAACTTCTTCGGGCACCTGTTCGCGGGCCAGTTGCGCAATCGCGCGGGCTGCAGCGATCTTCATCTCTTCGTTGATCGCGGTCGCCCGCACATCCAGCGCGCCGCGGAAGATGAAGGGAAAGCCCAACACGTTATTGACTTGATTGGGATAGTCGCTGCGTCCGGTGGCGACAATCGCATCGGGGCGCACTGCCTTGGCATCGGGCGGAGTGATTTCGGGATCCGGGTTGGCCATCGCGAAGATGATCGGTTGGGGCGCCATCTTGGTGACCCATTCGGGTTTCAGCGCACCGGCAGCCGATAGCCCGAGGAAAATGTCCGCGCCATCCAGCGCGTCTTCCAGGCTGCGCGCCGCGGTGTCGATTGCATGGGCGCTTTTCCACTGGTCCATGCCGCCCTCACGCCCGCGATAGATCACGCCGGACCGATCACACACAGTGACGTTATCGTGGCGAACACCCATCGATTTGATCAGCGCGGTGCAGGCCAGCGCCGATGCGCCCGCGCCGTTGACCACCATTTTGACGTCTTTGAATTCGCGCCCGGTCAGGAAACAGGCATTGAGCAGGCCGGCGGCGGCGATGATCGCGGTGCCATGCTGGTCATCGTGCATCACCGGGATTTTCATCCGCTCACGCAGAGCTTGTTCGATGATGAAGCATTCGGGGGCCTTGATGTCCTCAAGATTGATCCCGCCAAAGCTGGGTTCCATCATCGCAATGGCTTCAATCAGCGCATCGGGATCTTCGCTGGCCAGTTCGATATCGATCGCATCGACGTCTGCAAAGCGCTTGAACAGCACCGCCTTGCCTTCCATCACGGGCTTTGACGCCAGCGCGCCCAAATTGCCCATGCCGAGGATCGCGGTCCCGTTGGAAATCACCGCGACCAGATTGCCCTTGGCGGTATATTCATAAGCGTCCGCGGGATTATCGGCGATCGCCTGCACTGGCACGGCAACGCCGGGTGAGTAGGCGAGAGAGAGGTCGCGCTGGGTTGCCATCGGTTTCGACGCGATGATCTCGATTTTACCGGGGCGAATGGTCTTGTGATAGAACAGCGCCTCGCGCTCGGTAAAACGGACGTTGGATTCGTCTGACACCCGGCAATCTCCTGATTTCGCGCCTGCCCTAACCCAAGCTTTCGCGGCGCGATAGGGGATAGATTGACGCTGCGGCCTCCCGAATCGCCCGGATTGGCGCTAGTCATGCCCGATGCACGGCGCGCCAGCTCCTTCCGGGTCCACTCCGATGATGGTCCAGTACCTCGCCTTGAAGGCTGAGGCGGTCGATTGCTTGCTGTTTTACCGGATGGGCGACTTCTTCGAACTGTTCTTTGACGATGCCCGCACCGCCGCGCAGGTGCTCGATATCGCGCTGACCAGCCGGGGCGAACATCTTGGCGTGCCGATCCCGATGTGCGGGGTGCCGGTCCATGCCGCTGAGGGCTATCTTGCCCGGTTGATCAAGGCCGGTTGCCGCGTGGCAATTGCCGAGCAGGTTGAAACGCCCGAGGAAGCAAAGCGGCGCGGCGGATCAAAGACGCTGGTGGCGCGCGATATTGTCCGCTTTGTCACCGCCGGGACGCTAACCGAGGAAGCGCTGCTTGAACCGCGCCGGGCCAATCTGCTGGCGGCGGTTTGCGATCTGCGGGGCACGATTGGGCTGGCCGCTTGCGACATTTCGACCGGGCGGATGGAGCTGGAGGAATGCGCTCCGGCCCAGCTTGGCGCGGCGCTGGCGCGGCTGGGGGCGAGCGAAGTGGTGGTGCCCGATGGCTGGGATGCAGCGCCGCTGGAAGCCATCGCCCGGCCCGTCCGTGACTTCTCCAGCGACGGCGGCGAAGCGCGGTTGAAAGCGGTGCACGGTGTTGCCACGCTCGACGGGTTTGGCGGTTTTGCCCGCGCAATGCTGGCTGCGGCAGGCGGGCTGATCGCCTATCTCGACCATGCCGGACGGGGCAAATTGCCGCTGCTGCTGCCGCCGGTGGCGCGCGACGGGGCTGCGCATCTGGCGATGGATGAGGCCACCCGGGCGAGCCTTGAAATCATCGTTTCCAGTCAGGGCGGACGGCGCGGCAGCCTAATCGAGGCGGTTGATCGCTGTGTCACCGGGGCCGGTGCGCGGCAATTGGCTGATGACCTTTCGGCTCCGCTGACCGATGCGGGTGCAATCGAGGCGCGGCTGGTGCTGGTCCAGTGGCTGCATGACGATGCCCTGCTGCGCGGCGATCTGCGCACCGTTCTGCGCAGCGCGCCTGACCTTGGCCGGGCGCTCGGCCGGGTCGTGGCTGGGCGCGGATCCCCCCGCGATCTGGGGCAATTGCGCGATGGCCTGATTGAGGCGCGCCGGGTCCACGATCACTTGAAAGGCCGCCCGGATCGGCCCGCGCTGCTGGAGGCGCTGTTGCCGCACTTGACCGGGCACGGCGCGCTGACCGATCTTTATGCCCGCGCACTGGTTCCGGCCCCGCCGACGACACGCGATCAGGGCGGCTACATCGCCGAGGGCTATGACCACGCGCTTGATGCTTTGCGCGAAACGTCGGGCAATGCCCGCCGGGCAATTGCCGCGCTTGAGGCCAAGTACCGCGACGGCACCGGGATCGCCGCGCTCAAGATCCGCCACAACGGCGTGCTCGGCTATTTCGTTGAGGTTCCGGCCCGCCACGCCGATGCCCTGATGGCACCGGACAGCGGCTTTACCCACCGCCAGACTATGGCGGGGGCTGTGCGGTTCAACGCGCTGGCATTGCACGAAGAAGCCAGCCGGATTGCCGAAGCAGGCGGTCATGCTTTGGCAGCAGAAGAGGCGCATTTTGAGGAGTTGGTCGGCGAAGCAGTCAAGGCCCGCCAAGCCATTGCTGCTACCGCGCAGGCGCTGGCGCGGCTCGATGTTGCGGCTGGGCAGGCCGAACGCGCCGCCGAATCGGGCTGGTGCCGCCCGCAGGTGGTCGAAGCGGCGGTGCTTGAGATTGCAGGCGGGCGGCATCCGGTGGTCGAAGCTGCTCTCGCGGCGAAGGGCGAACGTTTCGTGGCCAACGATTGCCGCTTGGCCCCGGACGATCGGCTATGGCTGGTCGGCGGGCCGAACATGGGCGGGAAGAGCACGTTTCTGCGCCAGAACGCCCTGATTGTGTTGCTGGCGCAGGCGGGCGGATTCGTGCCAGCGACCAGCGCGGTTGTGGGCCTGACCGACCGCCTGTTCAGCCGGGTCGGCGCATCGGATAAACTGGCGCGTGGGCGATCGACCTTCATGGTCGAAATGGTCGAAACCGCGGCGATTCTGGCGCAGGCAAGCTCGCGCAGTTTTGTGATTCTGGACGAAGTTGGCCGCGGCACGTCAACCTATGATGGCCTCGCGCTGGCCTGGGCGGTGGCCGAAGCCGTTCACGGGACCAACCAATGCCGCTGTTTGTTCGCCACCCATTATCACGAGCTGTCGCGGCTGGCCGATAGCTGCGAAGCGCTGAGCCTGCACCATGTCCGCGCGCGCGAATGGCAGGGCGATCTGGTGTTGCTGCATGAATTGGCTAGCGGTCCGGCGGATCGTTCGTACGGTCTGGCGGTGGCCAAGCTTGCCGGGGTTCCGGGACCAGTTGTGGCGCGGGCCAAGTCGGTGCTGGAACGGCTGGAGAAGGGCCGCGCCGAAACCGGCGGGCTGGCGGCCGGACTGGGCGATCTGCCGCTGTTCGCGGCGGCGACCCAGCATCAGGAAGAGGTGGTCGATACGCTGCGGCTGCGGCTTGAGGCGCTCGACATCGACGCACTATCCCCGCGTGAGGCGCTTGACCTGCTGTACGAATTGAAACGTGAGGCGGGAAAGCTTCTTTAACCCGGCCCCGCTATAGTCACCGTTATGTTCGGTTTCGGCACCAAGATGAGCACGGTTTTCGCCAGTCGCTGGAAAGCGGTGACCTGGTCGCTGGGAATTCTGCTGACCGCCTATTGCACGGTGCCCGCGACAGAACAGGCGAGGGAGCACGCCGACAAGGAAGTCGCCGCGGCCAAGGCCCCGCACAAATCACCTTGGGCCAAGGATTGATCTGCGTTCGCTCTTAGTGATCGCGGCTACTGCGCGGTCAATGATTGCATCCTTCATCCAGCGTTCGCCCGCTCTGACACTGGCGGCCTGACCCATCACCGCACGGCGTGCGGGATCGTCAGCCAATGCCTCGATCGCCGCCGCTAAAGCGGCAGCATTGCCGGGTGGGGTGACCAATCCGCAGCCATCGACTTCGCCATAAAGGCCGGTCCCCGGTTCGGTAGTCGCAACCACGGGCCGGGCCGAGGCGAGCATATTGGTCAGCTTTGACGGCAGCACCAGATCGGCCGCGCCTGCAATCTGGGGCAGCAGGTGCAGATCGGCCATAGTCAGCATCGCGCCCATTTTCTCAGCCGGTTGCAGATCGTGAAGCTGGACATTGGGCAGACCCGAAGCGATTCCTTCGAGCTCAGCCCGGTTGGGCCCTTCGCCGCAGATCACAAAGCCGATATCAGTGCGGTGCTGCAGCAGCCGGGCCGCCTCGACCAGAATTTCGATGCCCTGCTTGCGGGCCACATTGCCCGAATAGAGCGCAACGATTTTGCCGGTCAGGCTCCATTCGGCGCGGATTTCTTCGGCACCAGCGGGATCGGCGGCAAAGCGCGCGTCGGACCAGTTGCGCATTTCAAAAACGCGGTCCGCCGCCACCCCTTTGGCGATCAGTTTGGCGCACATTTGCGGGCTGATGGTCGAGACGAAATCGCCGAGCCCCAGCAGTGTTGTCTCCACCCAGCGGGCCAGCCGTGCGGGCCAGCGCCGATCATCCAGCAGCCCGGTGGCGAGCGCCGCTTCAACTTCGAAATCCTGCACATGGATCCATAACTTGGCCCCGGCCAACCGTGCCGCCAGCCAGGCCGTAACCACGCTGAGCAGGGCCGGGGCAATTGCGATCACCAGGTTGGGTCGCTCTGCCTTTGGGCGCAGCCCTGCGCGCAGCGCGTGCGGCAGGGCCGACAGTGCAAAGCTGGCGAGATGCACAATCCGTTTCAGCCCACTGGGCTCGGCCGGAACGTAGTGTGGGCAGCGAGTGATCGCGACCCCGGCCTCGCTGGTGGTCTGCCAACCGGCGGCGGCGAAGGCTGGATAAGTCCGCCACTGCGGATAATATGGCTTGCCCGCCAGTACCTGCACCTGTGCCCCGCGCGCCACCAAGGCTTCGGCCAAGCCTTGGGTATAGGGTCCGATCCCGACCGGTTCGGGCGCATAGTTGAGCCCGACGATCATAACCCGGCCCAAGTTTCCCGGTGGCGCCTTCATCGGTCGAGCCATTTGCTGAGCGCGGCGAGCTGACGGGATTGGTCGCGGACATCGCGGTGCGCCAAATCACGGAGTGAACGCAGCACCCGCGATCCGGCCCAGGCCAAAGCGCCGCCATCGCTGCTGGTCTGGCGGGTTACAGCCGCCTCGCCCTTGATACTGCGTCGCCCGGCGATGCGTTCGGCCAGTTTGGCTGGTCCGGCCTTGAGCGTTGCCGCGGCGAGGCCCGCGCTGGCCCGGCTATCCAGTTCCTGCAACAGCAGATCGGGCGCGGCGGCAATCAACTGCGGAGGGGCCGGTTCGCCCTGATCGGCGCCGAAATCGATCAGTGCGCCGGGCCGATACAGGGCCGTCAGTTCGAGCAGCAGCCGCGCGCCACTGCGCCAGCCCTGGGCATTTGCTGCGCTCCAAAAGCGCGGCCAATCGATCGGCGTGGCGCGCAACAGCAAGTCGATATCGGTTAGCACCAGTGGCCCGCAATCCAGCCGGTGGCTGTAAACCGCATGGACAATCAGGTGCGCCAGCAAGTCCTGCGGGTCGAGGTAGCGCAGGCCATCGGCGGCGATCTGGGACCGGCCACGCAGCGCGGCCTCATCGCCCATCGGGCTGGCATGATCGAGCCGCCCGTCGCGCTCCCACAGGTACTGGTGCAGCTCTACCACGGTACCGCGCGGAGCGATCAGCGGCGGCATATGCTTGTCGAGCCGGACCACTTCGTCCAGCGTCATTTCGCTTGGTCTGGCCAGCGTATAGCCAGCCGCCAGCAGCGCCTGATAGGCCGGGACCACAGTTTCGGGTGTAACCAGCAGATCGAGATCGCGCATCGGCCGCTGTGCCGCTTCGCCATAGGCATGGACTGCCAGCCAGGCGCCTTTCAAGGCAATCGGGGCAAAACCTGCGCGCTGCAGCAAGGCGCAGGTCTCAGCCAGTTCGGCCAATTGAACCATCGCCCGCAGCGCTGCAATACGGTGCGCGGACTGCCATTCGGCGGCAAGGTCGGCAGGGATTGTGTGAAGTTCACGGTGCTGAACGTGGAGCAGGGGTTGCAGCCGGTGCAGTGCGGCGATCCGGCCCAGTTCGGCCCAATCGGGCGCAGTCATCCCGCTCAGATCGGGCGCTGGGCCAGTTCCGACAAGCTCCAGCAGAACGCGTCGCAGCGCCGGACGGTCGACCATCCCGGCGAAACTCAGTTAGACTTTTTGGGAACGGTAAAAGTCCCGCTGATCCGTCCGCCGCGCGGCGCAGCGCCGGTGCCGTCATCGCCCAGCGCAGGCGAACCACCGCCAACCCGGCCGTCGATGGTCGACAGGCCCGATGACAGATCAATCGTCAGCCGCCCGCCGGACAGCCGGTCGCTCCCGCGCAGCAGCACGACGTTCCCGGCCAGAATGATCAGCCGCCGGTCGAAGTCATAGATCGCAACGTCGCCGGTCGCAGTCTGGTTGCCCTTGTTGATCCGGACGCCGCCGACCGCATCGAGCCGGTGGATCTTGAACCCGCCGCCGTCGGTGGAAAAGGCCATCGTTGCGCGTCCGGCCCGAACCGAGAGATCGCCCTGATTGATGACCACATTACCGGCCAATATCGCGCGGTTGGCCTTGCCCTGCAATTCGCCGTGATCGGCGCCAAAGCTGACCGGGGCGTCGCTGTTGTGTCCGCCAAAGACCTGCTGCGCGGCCGATGGCGCCAGCGCGAGGATTGCGGCAGTGCCCAGCGCCATCCCGCCCAGCAGCGAGCGCAGCATGGTGGCCCGAAGGCTGCGGAGGGGGCGGGGCTGGCTCATCGCGGCATCCTGAATTTCATTTGTTCGAACCGCATCCGGACATTGCCATCGAGCATGATAATCCGGTTGTCGAGATCGGCACTTAGTCGTTCAGCGCTGAAAGTGCCAGCCGGAACCGTCCCACTGACCCCGCCGCTGCCGGTAACCTTGCGGCCATTGAGGTCTATCGACACGTTCGCCGTGGTAATCCGGTAGCCATCGGCGGCGGTAAAAACCACTGGGCCGGTGACGTCGACCATTTCAGAAGCATAGTTGTAGCCACCGCGCATAGCGGTTAGTTCAGCGGGACCGTCAGTTAGGCGAATGCGGGCGGCCAAGTTGTCCAACCAGACCACCGGCTCCTGCGCCGAAACCTGAACGGCGCTGCCTGCGGTCAGGGTAAAAGGCCGCCCATCCTTGTCCTCTCCCCGGTACATCGCATTGTTCACCCGCAGCCGTTCATTGGTGACCGCGACCTTGTTCCGGTCGAGCAGGAACGACAATTCGCCGCCGCCGAACAACGGCCCGATGATCATCGCGGCGGCAACCACCCCGACCAGTCCGGGCAACCAGACCGCCAGAATCCGGACCTTGCGATCATGCGAACCGCCCGGAGCGGCCCAGTGGCGGCGCTTGTCGCGGATGATATCGGCGGACTGGGTCATCGCAGGGTATATCAAGCCTCGTGGCTGAACAGGTCCTTTTCGGCCCACCCAGCCAGATCGAGCCGGGCGCGATAGGGGAGGAAATCAAACGCGGCCTGCGCCAGCTCAGTCCGGTGTTCGCGCGCCAGCCGTTCGGCTAATATTTTCTGCATGGCGTGGAGATAACGGACATCAGAGGCGGCATATTCGCGCTGCGCGTCTGACAGGTCCGCGCCGCCCCAATCGCTCGACTGCTGCTGCTTGGAAAGTTCCTTGCCGAGCAACTCGCGGACCAAATCCTTCAGCCCGTGCCGGTCGGTATAGGTCCGGACCAGCTTGCTGGCGATCTTGGTGCAGAACACCGGCGCTGCAACCACGCCCAGATAATGCTCGATCGCGGCCAGATCGAACCGGGCGAAATGGTATAGTTTGACCCGCGCCGGATCGGCCAGCACGGCCTTCAGGTTGGGCGCGGCAAAGCTGGATCCGGGCGAAAACCGCACCAGATGCTCGTCCGGGCCGCCGTCCGATAGCTGGACCAGACACAGCCGGTCGCGCGGGGTAATCAACCCCATCGTTTCGGTATCGACCGCAATCGGGCCGGGCCCCAGCGCATCGGCGGGGAGATCTTCTTCGTGGAGGTGGACTGCCATAGGCCAAGTTGCTTAGGCTGATCTGCGCGGGGTGGAAAGCCCCGCAGTGTGGAGCAATGCAAAGTGGCCCATTCCGATGCCGTTCCCGAAAGCTGGCGGGCCGCGCTGGCACCGATGCTAGCCAGCGCCAAATCGCGCGCACTGGGCGGGTTTCTGACGGCGCAGGAGGCGGCTGGCAGGGCGGTCTATCCACCGCGCGGAAGCCGCCTTGCGGCGCTGGAATTGACTCCGTTGGAGCGGGTTAAGGTCGTGATTCTGGGGCAGGACCCCTATCACGGGCCGGGGCAGGCCCACGGCCTGAGCTTTTCTGTGCAGCCGGGCATCAAAGTCCCGCCGAGCCTGAACAACATCTACAAGGAACTCGCCAGCGACCTCGATCTGCCGGTGCCTGCGCATGGCAATCTGACCAGTTGGGCCCGCCAAGGCGTGTTGCTGCTCAACACCGTGCTGACGGTTGAGGACGGCAAACCAGCCTCGCATCAAGGCAAGGGCTGGGAGGAGATCACCGACGCGGTGGTCGGCGCGGTCGCTGCCGGGGCAGAGCCGTGTGTGTTCATGCTGTGGGGCAACCACGCCCGCAAAAAGGCCGCGAAGCTGGCCGGACTGGGACCCGGCAGCCGCCACCTGATCCTGACCGCGCCGCATCCCAGCCCGCTGTCGGCCTATGCCGGGTGGTTCGGCAGCCGCCATTTCAGCCAAGCCAATGCGTTTCTCGAAGCGCGCGGGCGCGGCGCGATCGACTGGCGATTGTAGACGTGGCAGTGGAAAGTTGAACGGTGCGGCGACTGCTGCCCTTTGGGGGTGGTGACAATGGCATATTACCCGTTTATCGACCATCTGGTGACTTCGCCCACGACATCATCGCCCGCGCTTTCTGTTGCCGCTTCCGGCATGGATCCGTTGCTCGACCCGCACAAGCTGGCTCGGGCGCTCAGCGCTTTCAAAGACCCGCGTTCGGTCCGCAGCGGCTGGGAACTGGCAATTACATTGGTGCCGTTTGTGGCGCTGGTCGGGCTGATGCTGTTCGCGGTGCAGGCCGGACAGTATTATGCGCTGGTGCTGGCGCCGCTGGCCGGATTGTTCCTGCTGCGGCTGTTTATCATTCAGCACGATTGCGGCCATGGTGCGTTCTTTCCCAGCCGGACTGGCAATGACTGGCTCGGCCGAACGCTGGGTCTGCTGACTTTTACGCCTTATGAATGCTGGCGGCGTTCGCACGCGCTGCACCATGCCACCACCGGCAATCTCGATGCGCGCGGATCGGGCGATATCGACACGCTGACCGTGCGGGAATTCTTTGCGCGGAACCGGTTTCAGCGGTTCTTCTACCGGTTCTATCGTAACCCGGTGGTGCTGCTGGGAGTTGGGCCAGCCTATCAGTTCCTGCTGCGGCACCGGCTGCCGGTCGGGCTGTTCAAGGATGGCCCGCGCTATTGGATCAGCGCGATGGGGACCAACGTCGGTTCGCTACTGCTGCTGGCCGGTCTGATCTATCAGTTTGGCCTGGGCGTGGCGCTGCTGGTGTTCCTGCCGGTGCTGCTGCCTGCGGCCACAATGGGCGTCTGGCTGTTCTATGTTCAGCATCAGTTTGAGGCTGCGCATTGGGATCAAGGTCAGGCCTGGGCATTCCACGATGCGGCCTTGCGCGGTAGTTCGCACCTAGAACTGCCGGCGGTGCTGCGGTGGTTTACCGGCAATATCGGGATCCACCATGTCCACCATCTGGTCAGCCGCATTCCGTTCTACCGCCTGCCCGAAGCGCTGAAAGCGATGCCCAGTTTGCAGGGCCTCAACCGGGTTACCGCGTTCGATGCGCTGGCCTCGCTGCGGCTGGCCTTGTGGGATGAAGACCAGCGACGCTTGATCACCTTCCGCGAAGCCGCCCGCGCCAGCCGCTAGCTTTTTGGCAATACAAGCCTGCACAATGGTGGACGCAGCGCACTGAAAGCTGCACAAAGCGGCCCATGGCCTTTGAACTCCCCCTGACCGAGACCGCGACGCTGCTGCAACAGAGCGTCCAGCGCTATCTGACCGATCATCCCAAGCCGGACTGGTCGGGCCTGGCCGAGCTCGGCCTGACCGCCGTTGGCATTCCAGAGGACGCGGGCGGAATTGGCGGCGGCGCGATCGAGCGCGCGGTGATCGTGGCCGAGCTGGGCCCGGCACTCGCCGGGGCGGATTGGCTCGCCCATCACCTTGGCGCCAGCCTGCTCGCCCAGCTTGCCCCGGATCACGGCCTGCTTGGCGCGCTGGCGAAGGGTGAGGCGCGGATTGCGCTGGTGCTGGGCGGCAGTGGCGAAGTGCCGCTGGTGGCGGGTGCGGCCGAGGCGGACTGGCTGCTGCTGGCGGGCCCGGCGCAGACTTTGCTGGTTGCAGCGGGCGCCCCTGGATTGTCGCGCCGGCGGCGGGCGATGATGGACGGCAGCACGGCGGCGGATCTATCGATCAGCGCTGGGGTTGAGGCCGATACTGTGCTGGCTGAGGATGGCGACGCCGCCGCTGCACAAAGCTGGGCCGCCGATGCGCAGGCCGCGGCGCGCTGCGCCGAAGCGGCTGGGCTGATGGCCCGGATGCTGGCCGATACCGCCGCCTATCTGCAACAGCGCCAGCAGTTCGGCGTTCCGATCGCCAACTTCCAGGTGCTGCGCCACCGTCTTGCGGATATGCAGATGGCCGCACTCAAAGCCGAAGGGCTGACCGAGCGTGCCGTGCTGTTGGAAGGAACCGGCGGCTGGGGCCATTCGGTCAGCGCTGCGGTGGTTGAAACGATCGACGCGGTTCGCGTGGTCGGCGAAGGTGCGGTTCAGCTGCATGGTGGGATGGGCGTGACCGAGGAACTGGCACTAGGCGGCCAGTTCAAGCGGGGCCTCTCGATTGCAGCGATGCTGGGCTCAAAAAGCCAGCAACTCGCCCGCCATGCCGCAATGGCTTAAGCCAGCACCGCCCGGGCAATCAGATCGCGCTGGATCTCGTTCGACCCGGCATAGATCGTTGCGGCCCGGCCATTGAGATAGCGCGGCAGCGCGGTCGCCAGCAGGTCCGGGCTTTGTCCGTCGGCAATCGCCCATCCGGCAGGCCCGGCAATCTCGCAGGCCAAAACGTCGATCCGCTGCGCCGCTTCGGTTCCTTGAACCTTGAGGACCGAGGCATAGAGCGCCGCCTTGGCATTCTCCCCGGCCTCAATCGCCGCGATTGATTTCAGCTCGAGCGCCTCCAGCGCCTCCAGCGTCACCGCCTCGCGCTGCAGCCGTTCCTGCTGCACCGGATCGTCGAGCGCATCGTCGTTCAGCTTGGACAACTGCGCGAACAGGCCGGGGGCATAGCGCCCGCCGCGTTCAAAAGTCAGCAGGTATTTGGCGACCGACCAGCCGTCATTCTCCGCGCCCAGCCGGTTGGCGATCGGCACCCGGACGTTGTCAAAGAACACCTGGTTGAGCTCGTGCTCTCCGGCCAGCGAAATGATCGGATCGACCTTCAGCCCGGGGGTGGCCATATCAATCAGGACGAAGCTAATGCCTGCTTGAGGTTTGCCCTCACTCGAAGTGCGGACCAGCGCGAACATCCAGTTGGCAAAGTGCGCATGGGTGGTCCAGATTTTGGAGCCGTTGAGCACGTAGTGATCGCCATCCCGCTCGGCCTTGAGTTTCAGCGAGGCCAAATCGGATCCCGAACCCGGCTCGGAAAAGCCCTGACACCAGTAATGCTCGCCCGACAGGATCTTGGGCAGGAAGAACGCCTTCTGCTCGTCAGAGCCGTAATGCATCAGCACCGGCGCGACCATCTTGAGGCCCTGCGGCAGCAGGCTTGGCGCCCCGGCCCGCGCGCTCTCGGCGGCGAAAATGTACTTCTGCATCGCCGACCACCCGGTCCCGCCATATTCCACCGGCCAGTCCATCGCCCCCCAGCCCTTGGCGGTCAGGATCTGTTGCCACGGGAT
>JANMHL010000328.1:0-1876 GCA_031375125.1 Novosphingobium sp.
CCAGATAGCCCGCGACCAGCAGGCTGGCCCCCGCGCCAATCGGTACGCCGAGGGAGTAGAGCGCCATCGCCAGCCCAAGCTGCGACGGTTTGAACCGGTCCGCCACCAGCGACGCCGCCGCCGGGGTCAGCGCGGATTCGCCCACCCCTATCAGCGCGCGGGGCATGGCCATCGAGACAAACCCCCGCGCCGCGCCGCTCGCCGCGGTCAGCAGCGACCATAGCGCAATCGCCACCGCGATCAGCCGCCCGCGGTGCATCCGGTCGGCCAGAACCCCCATAAACAGACCCGCAGCCGCATAGAAGATGATGAAAAACAGCCCGGTCAGCAGGCCATATTGGGTGTCGCTGAGCTCCAGTTCGGGCTTGATGAAATTGGCAAAACTGGGGAGCAGCTGGCGATCAACGAAATTGAGCACGTTGATGACGGTCAGCAGTGCCAGCAGCCCCCAGCGCGACGCGGCGCTGTCTTCCCCAATTGGTGCGGGTGTGGCGGACATCGGCGCGCTCTCCTGCTGGTGATATTGGCACCATCGTGGGGCAGCGCAGCACTGATGCCAAGCAGGAATGTGAGGGATTACAGCACGGGGGCTTTGCCCAGCGCCGCCAGCACATCGGCCCACGAAACCAGTTTGAAATTCTGCGCCGCCGCTCCGTTCATGCCGTCCTGCGCCACGAACAGCCCGCCGGGATAGTCTGGGCCAAAGCTGCCCAGCGTCAGCGCGATGCCATCGGTTTCTTCGGTTGCGCCGAATGACCCGGCGGTGATGCGGAACCGGCCTGCGGGCTTCAGATCGGGCAGGGTGTAGACCGCATAGGCGTTGTCGCCCTGGCTGGAAGCGACCAACCAACCGCCCCGGCGGCCCGAGGGCGCGATGGCCAGTCCTTCGACATCGGCGACCAAGTGCTGGCCATCGACCGGAGCAACCAGCTTGCCCTGCACCGGATCCCCGGCGCGCGCGGCGAAGGCCCAGATGCCGACGTCTTCTTCGCCGACAAACAGCGTCTCGCTGCGCGGATCGACCACGCAGCCTTCGGTCTGGCTGGCCATGGTCAGCTGGCGGACAATCGTGCCGCTGGGCGTCGGCGCCAACTTGACCCGGACCTGCGCGACGACGCCGTGCTTGAGCACTGAGTAGATATCCAGATCACGCCCGCGCCGGGCTAGGCACAGCCCGTAAGCCTCGCCCGCCCCGCCGCTGACGCTGCCCAGCGGGACCAGCCGCTGCGCCTTTGTATCAAGCCGGTAGAGCCGCAATTTGGCCGCGCTGGCATCGTTGCGGTCACTCGCCACCACGATCACCCCGGCGCGGCCCATATCGATCAGATCGACGTTGTTGAGCCGGCCATCGGGGAGAAAATGCCGGACCTTGCCATCAAGGCCGTAGACATAAAGCCCGGCCTTCTTGTCGGTCGCGACGATCAGGCTGGCCGCCGGATCACGGCGGTTGCGCCAGATCGCCGGATCATCGGCGGCGTCGTCTGCCGCCGTGCCGACCGGCGCAGTTTCGCCTTTGGCCCGGACCTCAGCTGCAGGGCCACTGACCTGCGCCCCGGCAGCCGAAAAAGTGGCTGCGGCAAGGACTGCCGCGGCCATCAGGGAGAAACGCAATTGCATCAGAAGTTGATCCGGAATCCGCCGACATAGCGGCGGCCGAACTGTTCCCACTCGATCGTCTGGGTGCCGATGAACGGGGTCGGGATGCCGGTTGCCGTCAACAAATTGCCCGGTTCAGCAAAGCGGCGGCCCGGCTTGTTGAGCAGGTTGGTGGCATCGAAGAAAATCTCGATGTTCTTGTTCACCGCATAGCGCGCCGAAAAATCGAGCTCGTCATCGGCGGCCCAATAGGTATCGCCAGCATCGGTTAGATCGTCGG
>JANMHL010000348.1:0-1673 GCA_031375125.1 Novosphingobium sp.
GTATCGCCTCTGTGCTACTTCTTCGTCTCTTATGTGAAGAACAAGCTGAAGTATGACGATACGCTGGACGTGTTCGGCGTCCACTGCATCGGCGGGATCTTTGGCGCGCTGGCCACCGGGATTGTCGCCGATCCATCGCTCGGCGGACAAGGCTACTTCAACTACAAGGTCTTCCCGGCAGTGGTCGACAGCTATGACATGGGCGCCCAGGTGCTGACCCAAGCCAAGGCTGTGCTGCTGACGCTGGTCTGGTCGGGCGGTGTATCGGCGGTGCTGTTCTTCGCCATCGACAAGGTGTTCGGCCTGCGTCCCAGCGAAGAAGCAGAACGCGAAGGGCTCGACATCAACGAGCACGGCGAACGCGCTTACAACTACTAGGGAGTATCGCGCGAAAAGTGGGAACCGGTTTTCGCCTTTCGCGATGCGACCAAAAAACGCCTTCAAGAGATTGGCGGGGCCGGGGATCCTCCCTCTCCTCCCCCCGGTTCCGCCAACCCATGTTCCTCCTGCGAACATCAACTTAAACGGGCCGGAGCATTGCTGCTCCGGCCCCTTTTTTTAGCTCTAGAGGAAGACTGGGCTACCGCGCCAGCGCTGCCTCAGCCTCAGCCATCAGCTTGGCCATGATCGTCGCCACTGGCTCTTCTTCAGTGACCATGCCGACGATTTGCCCAGCCATCACCGATCCGCTTTCAACGTCACCGTCGATCACCGCGCGACGCAGCGCTCCGGCCCAGAACTTTTCAATCTCGAGCTGGGCCGCGGCCATATCAACCTGACCAGCATCGAGTAACTTGGCCACTTCAACCTGTTTGGCGGTGAATTCCTCGGTGCCTTTGTTTTTCAGCGCGCGGACCGGGATCACCGGCAGGCGCGGATCGACCTGCACTGATGCCACCGCATCGCGGGCATTGGCGCGGAAAAAGGCCGCTTTGAAATCGGGGTGGGCAATGCTTTCGCTGGCGCAAGCGAACCGCGTGCCCAGCTGCACGCCCGATGCGCCCATTTCAAGATAGGCCGCGATCATATCGCCCCGGCCAATCCCGCCTGCCACGAAGACTACATGTTCTTCAGCCAGTGCGGGCAGGAATTCCTGCGCCAGCACCGAAGTTGCGACCGGGCCAATATGCCCGCCCGCCTCACTTCCTTCGATCACCAGAGCGTCAGCCCCGCCGCGCAGCAGCCGCTTGGCCAGCGCCAGTGTCGGGGCAAAGACCAGCGCCTTGCCGCCAAAGGCCTTGATCGCCTCAACACTGCCGCGCGGCGGAATGCCGCCGGCCAGCACAACGTGGCTGACCCGGTGCTGGGCGCAAACCGCGATCAGATCGGTCAGCAGCGGGTGCATGGTGATCAGGTTGACGCCAAACGGCTTGGCGGTCAGCGCCTTGGTCGCGGTGATTTCGGCGTCGAGCAATTCAGGCGTCATCGCCCCGCAGGCGATCACCCCAAACCCGCCTGCGTTGGAGATGGCGGAAACCAGATTGCGTTCGCTGACCCAGCTCATCGCCCCGCACATGATCGCGTGCTCGGTCCCCAGAAAGTCAATTCCGCGTTGCATCAGTGAATGAGTCTTGTCGTACACGCGGGATTCCTCGGATTGCCGTAACGTCGCGGCTATAGGCAAGCCGCCATGCTGTGACCAGCCCCGCGCATTCAGGCTGGGTCAATTCGGA
>JANMHL010000362.1:0-11572 GCA_031375125.1 Novosphingobium sp.
CGCGAGCGCATCTGGCCGCAGCAACCAGAACGCCGCGTCCCACAGTGCCAGCGCCCCGGCATAGAACGCCGCAACGCCGCTACGCAAATGCGCGCCCAGCGTCAGCGCGGAGGAGCCGATCCCGACCGAAGCATCATCCTCACGGTCCTGACAGGCGTAGATCGTGTCGTAGCCCACGCACCATAACACCGCCCCGGCATAAAGCGCCGCCAGCACATCGAGCCGGTCCCCGCGCAGCGCGACCCAGCCGACCGGCGCGCCCCAAGTGAACACCAACCCCAGCCAAGCCTGCGGAAATTTGGTCCAGCGCTTCATGAATGGATAGGCCGCAACCAGCGCCAGACTGCCCAGCGCCACAAGCTGCGCCTGCCAGCGCAGTTGCAGCATGACCACCAGTCCGACGCCGCACAACACGGCCAGCCAAACCCACGCCGCTAGGCTGGTCACTCGGCTACTCGCGACCGGACGCAGCGCGGTGCGTGCGACTTGCCGGTCCAGATCGGCATCGACGATATCGTTATAGACACATCCGGCCCCGCGCATCGCGATAGAGCCGAGCAGCAACCACGCCAGCAGCGCCCACGCGCTTTGCCCGCCCGCCAGCAGAACCCCCCAGGCACAAGGCCAGAACAGCAGCCACCAGCCAATCGGCCGGTCAAACCGGGCCAGCTGGGCATAATCGCGCAGTGGCTGCGGCAGGGCGGCGACCAGCCCGCGGTGCTGGGTATCGGGGACGATCTCGGCGGTCATATTCGTCCTTTAGCCAATCGGGTGAAATGCGCTAGAGCCAGTCCATGTCCGCTACCCCCGCCTGGCCACCCAAAAGCGCACCGCGTCTGTTCGTTCCGCAGGAGCTCGGCCTTGGCGTGCAGATCGTCGTCGAAGGCCCGCAGGCGCATTACCTCTCCCGCGTCATGCGGATTGTGCCGGGCGATGCAGTGGTGCTGTGCGATGATCTGACCGGTGAATGGGCCGCCCGCGTGGTCGATGCGGGCAAGCGCGAGGTGCAGGTCACTTGCGAATTGCTGCTCCGCCCGCGTGAGCAAGTGCCGGATTTCACGCTGTGCGCGGCGCTGCTGAAGAAGGACCGGTTCGATCTGGTGCTGGAAAAGGCTTGCGAGCTAGGGGTCAGGCGGATTCAACCGGTGCTGACCCGGCGCTGCGTGGCCGACAAGCTCAACCTTGATCGGGCCCGCGCGATTTTGACGGAAGCGGCCGAGCAATGCGCCCGTACTGCGCTACCTGAACTCTCCGCACCGGTGAAGCTGGAGGCCTTGCTCAAGGATTGGGACGCGGACCGGGCGCTGTTCTTTGCTGATGAGAACGGCGGGAAAAATGCTGCGCAGCAATTTGGCGCAGCGCTCGGCCCCGCCGCGCTGCTGATCGGCCCCGAAGGCGGGTTTGATGCGGCTGAGCGGGCTGCAGTTCGGGCCTTACCCTTGGCCCAAGCCATTACGCTTGGCCCGCGGATATTGCGCGGCGAAACGGCGGCGATTGCAGGAACTGCGCTGTGGATGGGGATCAAAGGGGGTTGGTGATCCGCATTCCTCCCCTTCAGGCGAGGGGGACCAGCGCAGCGGGTGGAGGGGCACGCGCCGCAAATCCTGCCCTCTGCCGTCAGGAAAACCCGCCCGTGCCCCTCCACCATCCTGCGGTTGGTCCCCCTCCCCGTGCCGCGGAGGATTTTTAGGTAGCGCACCGCCTCTCAAACCACTAATTCCCCGGCATGAGCACGAGACAAGTTTCAGATCGCAACGATCCTTTGATCGAATCCCGCGAGCATTTGCTGGCCCCCTTGATCAAGGGCGAAAAGCCGGCTGAGGCTTGGCGGATCGGGACCGAGCACGAAAAGCTGGTCTATTGCACCGGCGATCACCACGCCCCCAGCTATACCGAAAAGGGCGGAATTCGCGACCTTTTGAAGGCACTGGAGGATTACGGCTGGGAGCCGGTGAATGAAACCGGTGCCGATGGGGCGAGCAACGTGATCGCGCTGACGGGCAGCGATGGCGCGGTCAGCCTGGAACCGGCCGGGCAGCTGGAACTGTCGGGCGCGCCGCTGGAAAACCTGCACCAGACCTGCGCCGAAACCGGGCGGCACCTCGATCAGGTCAAGGCAATTGGGGCCAAGACTGGCAAGGGTTTTCTGGGTCTGGGGATGTGGCCCGACAAGACCCGCGCCGAACTGCCGATCATGCCCAAGGGCCGGTACGAAATCATGCTGCGGCATATGCCGCGGGTTGGCAGCATGGGCCTCGACATGATGCTGCGCACTTGTACCATTCAGGTTAACCTCGACTATTCGAGTGAGGCCGATATGGTGAAGAAATTCCGCACCTCGCTGGCGCTGCAACCGCTGGCCACCGCGCTGTTCGCCAATTCGCCGTTTACTGAAGGCAAGCCCAACGGTTTCCTGTCGTACCGCAGCCATATCTGGACCGATACCGATCCGGCCCGCACCGGGATGCTCGGCTTCGTGTTTGAGGACGATTTCGGGTACGATCGCTACGCCGAATATATGCTCGATGTGCCGATGTACTTTGTCTACCGCGACGGCAAATATATCGACGCGGCCGGGCTCAGCTTCCGCGATTTCCTCAATGGTAACCTTTCGGTGCTGCCCGGCGAATTGCCGACCGCCAGCGACTGGGTTGATCACCTGTCGACCGCCTTCCCCGAAGTGCGGCTGAAAAGCTTCCTCGAAATGCGCGGCGCTGATGGCGGGCCGTGGAACAAGATTTGCGCGTTGCCAGCGCTGTGGGTTGGGCTGCTGTATGATCAGACCGCGCTCGATAGTGCCTGGGATCTGGTCAAGGACTGGGACATGGACGGGCGCGAACGGCTCCGCGCCGAAGTGCCCAAGCTCGGTCTCGACGCGCCGATCCCGGGCGGCGGCACTCTGAAGGATATCGCCGCCGAAGTGCTGGCGATCAGCCGCTCTGGCCTCAACGCCCGCGCCCGGCTCAACACGGCGGGCGACAACGAAAGCGGGTTCCTGAACCCGCTCGACGAGATTGTCCGCAGCGGCAAGGTTCCGGCGCAAGTCCTGCTCGACAAGTATCACGGCGAATGGAACGGCGACCTCAGCCGGGTCTACGAGGAATCGTTCTGATGATCGTCGTGGTCGGTCAGTTCCGCTTTCCGCCCGCACAGATGGCCGCTGCCTTGCCCGCGATGCGCAAGGTGATGGAGGCGACCCGCATTGAGGACGGCTGCATTGAATACAATTACGGTGAGGACGTACTCGATCCCGGCCTGATCCGGGTCAGCGAAGTGTGGGCCAGCCGGGCGCAGCTCGATGCCCATATGCAGACCCCGCACATGGCGGCATGGCAGCGGGAACGCGCCGAACTGGGGCTGAGCGGGCGGTCGATCATGGTGTTTGAAGCGGGCGTAGCATCGCCGCTCTGACTATTCCGCTGGAGCTGCCTGCAGTACCGGGCGCCGGTTCTTCAGCGCCTGACCAGCCTTGTAAAACCGGCTGGTGATCAGCCCGTGGCGGTTCATCCAGTTGAAGTAGGCCCGGTATTTGGGGTCTTCGCCCAGCAGGTGCTTTTCCTCGGTCTTGGCTCGCCAGAAATAGATCGCGCTGACGCAGCCGAGGAAGAAGCTGTTGCGGATCGAATCAGTCAGCGAACCGCTATCGACCACGAACGGCATCGCCGCGCACCACCAGAACAGGTTCTTCGATAGGTAGGCCGGGTGGCGGGTATAGGCATAGGGCCCATTGGTCAGCACGCCGCGATAGGTCAGGTTGGAAAAGCGGATGCCGAACGCCACCGTCGCCCAGGCATATATTCCCGTTAGAATGACCAACAACGCCGCCCAAATCCAAAGCAGCGGCGGAAATCCGCCCAGTGCGTGGAACCAATTATCGTCGCCATGGGTGCCAGCAAGATAAAACAGTGGCCGGTCCGGTCCGCCCATCAGCTGGAACGGCGGATAGCACAGCAGCGCCGCGAGCCAGCCTGCTAGATACGGATTGGCCGAGCGGATTTGCGCGTCCAATGGCTTCATTGTCAGGATATAGCCGACCGATCCGATCTGTTCGTCAATCACGAACATCAGCGTAATCAGCAGCGTCGCGATCCCGACCGGGGTGAGGAAAAATTCGCTCCAATCGGGCGAAACCAGATTTTCAAACCCACCGGGCACGATCATGATCATGAAGGCGGTGAAAAAGCCCTTCACCGCCCAGGCCCGCAGGTGGTGCTTGACCTGTTCTGGCTCAAACGGTTCGCGCCCGATCAGCATCGCGCCGAAATGCCAGCAGCCATCGCGCGGATCGATCAACACCCGGTCGAGCCACAGCACGTAAGGGACCGACGCCGCAAACAGCGGCACCGCTGCGGCGCTCAGCACTTGCATCGACAGCAGATAGGGTCCGTCCCAATACCACCGGCCAAGGCAATAGAGCGCCGCAATCAGCGCCCAGGTCGCCCACAGCCCGGCCAGTTTGGTGATGGAAATGTCGATCACGCTCGACAGTTTGCGCGGGGCATCCCAGTCGATCCCGGTCGAAGCGCGGCGGTGGACCTTGTCGACCAGCACCGACCACAGCACCATCGGGGTCGCGGTGACGACTAGCCCGGTCAGCGCGGCATTCGGCCCGGTGAGGCGCTCAGCCCGGCTCGGCAGACCCAGCGCGGTGACGATCTCTGGCCAGAAATGGCAGATCATCACCCAACCGGTCAGCGCGCCAAGCCCCAGCCAGCCAACAACGGCGGACACATCGCTGGTCGGCCGCTGATCGGCGGTTGGAGATTGCAGTTCGCTCATCCCCCCGGCCATAACCCCGGAAGGGTTAATAGCCGGGTAAAGTGCGGAAAATTGCTACCGCAGCGCGGTGATCTTGCCGCTGTCGTCGAGGATATAGAGCGTGTTGTTCGCCACCACCGGCGCCAAGGTGATCGCGCTCTTGAGGTTGGTGACCAGCACCGGCTGGCCATCAGCGGCAGCCGCCGAATAAACTTCGCCATTGGAATTGACGAACCACAGCTTGTCACCCGCCAAGACTGGGCCGGACCAGAACACTGGGTTCTTTTTCTTCTTCTCGTTCTCAAACTTGGCCAGCTGAGTCAGCCACCGGACCTTGCCGCTGGAGCGGGCGATGCACAGCAAGCGCGCATCGTCGGTCAGCGTGAAGATCCAGTCGCCTGACACGGCGGGGGTCGAAATCCCGGCCAGATTGAGCTCCCAGATCCGCTGGCCAGTGATCAATTCATAGGCCGCCATGCGGCCACCCTGACCGAGCGCATAGACCCGCCCGCGATCAATGATCGGATCGGCATCAATATCGGTCAAGACGCCCACAGTGGTCGAAAGCGAGGTCCGCGCCAGCGCGTCCGACCACACTTCGCGGCCATTTTCATAGCGATAGGCGATCAGTTCGCCGGTTGAGAACCCGGCAATAACCGTGCCCTGCGCCGCCGCCGGAGCCGCCACGCCGAACACGCCGGTTTGCCCGACAGAGGCCGCGCGGTTCCACTGCTGCACGCCATCGGCGGCATTGAGCGAGAACAACTGGTTCGACTGGGTCATCACGAACACCGAATTGAACGCGAGGGTCGGCGATCCGCGCAGTGGCCCGGCTGGCTTGACCTTCCACAGCACTTTGCCATCTGTAGCATCGAGCGCTGCGACTTCGCCCATCCCGGTTGTCACATAGATCCGCCCATCGGAATAGGCTGCGCCGCCGCCATAAACCGAAGTGGAGCCATCGCCCTTGATCTGGAAGCCGCTGGTCCAACGCGCGGCGCCGCTGGCCGCATCAAAGGCGTGGAGCACGCCATCGGTGTCCATGACAAACAGGTTACCGCCGCCAATCACCGGGGCTGCCGCCAGCCGCTGCTTCTTGCTCGATCCAGCGATTTTGGCGCTCCAGGCATAGCTGGGCGAAGCACCCATCGCGAGGTTGCCATAGGCCTTGCTGGGGGTGCCGCCAGCCTGAGCCCATTCCTCGTTGACCTTGGCCGGTTCGACCACCACCGCAACCGCGGCCAACGCCGGATCGACTTTGGCGCTGGTATCGATCTTGGACAGGATCGGCACCCGATTGCCGACAGTCGGCGTCGAGGGCTTGTCCTTGCCGCCGAACACCCCGCATCCGGCAAGCCCCAGCGCGAGGACCACAGCCAGCGGAGCATTAAGGCGGCGCGTGATGCTATTCGACTTCATCGGTAATTCCTTGGTGCTCATGGCTTGGGCGCGTCTGAGGCGGAAGCGGCAGCTTCGCCATCGCCTGACGATTCGAGTTCGGGTTCATCGAGCCCGGCATCAAAGCCCAGCCCGCCCGCCAGCTGGCGCATCCGCGAACGCAGCGATTTGGGGACGTTCTTGTCTTGGCCGATCTTGGCGAACAGCGCGCCCGCTTCTTGCGGCTTGCCCATTTCAAGATAGGCCATGCCAACCAGCTCGCCCGCGCTGCCATAAAAGGCGCTTTCAGGCACCGCCAGCGGCTTCAACCGGGCGACCACATCTTCGGGCTTCATCGTATCAAACCGCAGCGTCACTTCGCGCAGCGTGGCCAGATCGCGGAACGCCTGCGGCAAACTGGCGTCGGCGGCAACCGCCGCAAAGCGCTTGATCGCATCGGGCGTATTGCCAGTTTTCGCTGCAATTCCAGCAAGCTCCAGCAGCGCGACGGCGCGGGTTCCGGGGTTGGAGTCTTTGGCCAGCAGCTGAAGATCTTTCATCCCGGCTTCGGTCGATCCCGCTTCGATCCGTTCCATCGCAACGATCATCCGTTCAGACCGCTGCGCCGCATCGGCCTTTTGGGTGTTGTCCCACCACAGGTAACCGGCCAGTGCCAGCAAACCCACCACAATCGCGGCGCCGACCGGCTTGCCATAGCGTTTGAACGCGGTGACCAACTGCTCTTCGCGCAGCGCCTCATCCACTTCGCGCAGGAAGCCGTCCTGGGCGGCCTCATCACGGCTGCCGGGCTTGGATGGCGGGGTTTCAGATGGGGGAAGCGTGGCCAAAATCGAATGCCTTCAAAAGTTCTGTCGGCGGCTGTTTAGCGGATGGACCGGCCAATTCAACGCCTGATCCATGCGAATTCCCCGGTGAAGCTTGGCTGAACGTGGATGGTCAGGGCAAAGCGGCAACGCCGATCGCCCCGGCATAGGCGCTGCGATAGGCCGCGATCATCGCATCTTCGCCATATTCGGCCTGCGCTTTGGCCCGGTTGGCCGTGCCGACAATGCCCCGAAGCGCTTGGTTCTCGGTCAAGGCAAATAGCGGTTCGATCATCCCATAAGCAGTCCTGGCACCTAGAATGAAGGGCCGGTTTTCGTCTGAAACCATGGCCGCAACATCGCCAACATCGGTCGAAACCACGGCGAGCGAGGTGGCCATCGCTTCGACCACCGAAATGGGGAACTGTTCGCTATCGGAAGTCAACGCAAACAGATCAAACAAGGGCATGACCGCTGCCGGATCAGCGGCGTGGCCGGGCAGGAATACCCGGTTCTGCAGGCCCAGCTGGGCAACCGTAGCCTCGATCTCGCCGCGTTCTGGTCCTTCGCCGACTATGACCAGCTTCCAGGGTTCAGGCAGATGTTTGGCGAGATGAACCATTTCCGGCAGGTTTTTGACCGCCCGCAGACCGGCCAGCGTCCCCAGCCACAGGTCGCCTGGCTGTTTGACCAATCCCGGCAGTGCACCGAACTGCGGTGGTTTTTCAAAATCGGCGAGCGCGATCCCGTTTGGGATCTGCCTGATCCGGCTTTCGGGCTGCTGCCAATGGACCAGCGCGATCACCCGCAGCGTATTCGATGGCACCACCAGCCCTGCCACCGTCGGCAAAGCCAGCCGCCGAAACCAGTTGCGGCTGCGCTTCAACCCAGCGGTCTCGTCTTGGTTGAACCCATCCTCATGGTGCACCAGCGGCGGCAAGCCGAGCCGCCGCGCAAACAGCCGGTGCGCCATCACCGCGTCCATCGCGCCCCAATTGTAGGTCAGCACCAGATCGAACCCGCGCATCGCCTCAGCAATTGCGCGAAAACGCCGATACGAAAGACTGCCAGTCAGCGCTGGGAAGTCATCCGGATAGACGACCCGCATCGCCGGATCGACCGCCGCTGCTGCGGCCAGTGCGCCAGGCACGCCAGAGACAATCGTGTGTTCGATCCCCGGCCCGAATGCGCCGATCAGCTTGGCTGCACGCAGTTCCTTGCCGCCGGGATTGAAACTGGAATGGAGGTGGAGAAACCGCAAATTGCTATACAATCTTGCCCAGCAGCCGATCCATCGCCGCGACCGCCACAGGCTCGTCCAGCATCGGCGCATGGCCGACAGCGGGCACCGTCACGGCTTCGCAATCATCCAGCCGCGCGGCCATTTTGGCGAGCACATCCGCCGACAGGATATCCGACAATTCGCCGCGCAGCAGCAGCACCGGGCGGCCCTGCAGCCCGTCGATCCCAGGCCACATATCCACGCCAGCCTCTCCGCCGGGCTGCGAAAACGGCTCGGCGATCTTCATGTCGTAATCGAATACCACCCGGCCATTGCTGCCCAGCACCATGCAGCGCTTGGCCATCGCCAGCCAATCGGCGATCTGGTAATTTGGAAAGACCGCCCCTTGCGCCTCTTCCAAACTGCGCGCGGCGTGCATCCAGGTCGGGAAGCTGCGGCCTTGCCCGACATAGCTGCGAATCCGTTCCAGTCCTTCGGGTGCGATTTCGGGGCCAACGTCGTTGAGCATCGCCCCGGCCAACCGATCAGGCTGGGTCATCGCCACAATCATCGTCAGCAGCCCGCCCAGCGAAGTGCCCAGCGCCACGAACCGTTCGATCCCTTCCTGTTCCAGCAGCAAGCCCAGATCTTCAGCATATTGCAGCGGGTTGTAGGTGCTGGAATCCTTGGCATAGGCACTGTCGCCGCGCCCGCGCAGGTCTGGGCAGATTACCCGCCAATCCCCGGCCAGCCGCTCTGCCACATGGCTGAAATCGCGGGCGTTACGGGTCAGCCCCGGCAGACACAGCAAGGGCGGGCGATCGGTCCGGCCCGGATAGTCGCGGAAATGCAACTTCAGCCCATCGCGGCTGGTCCAGAAGCGGTCGGCAAAGACGGGATCGCCCGGTGCGGCGGCAATGGCGTGCGGTGTGGTCATGGTCGGATTGCGTTATCACCCGCCCAGCGCCTGCGCGCAAGCGCCAAGGCGCGGGCGGGCTCTGGTTTGCCCAAGGGAATATCGCCATCGGTCTGTAATCAAAATCGAAGGCTTTCAATAGGCTCGCCGGGCGGCTAAGGCGGCGGGAACTTCCGGGGTCGCAGCCAGAAGAAACGGGACGGGAAACAAGTGAGCAAAGCCGAACTGATCTCTTACGAGCCGGCTACCGGCGCCGAGCTGTGGCGCGGTAAGCACGGCAATGTCGATGACATCGTCGGTCGCGCGCGGCGGGCCTGGCCAGCTTGGGCAGCGCAATCGCTCGCCAACCGGATGGAATTGATGCGGCGCTTCGCCAACGAAGTGCGCAAGGACAATGACAAGCTGGCGACAATGATCGCGCGCGAAACCGGCAAGCCGATGTGGGAAGCGCGGACTGAAGTCGAAAGCGTCATCAACAAAGTCGAAATTTCGATCCGCGCTTATGCTGACCGCACGTCGCAGCGCAAACTCGACAATGCGCTGCAGGGCTCTGCTGCGGTGCGCCACAAACCGCATGGCGTGATGGCCGTGCTGGGCCCCTATAACTTCCCCGCGCACTTGCCCAACGGCCACATCGTACCGGCCCTGATCGCGGGCAACGCGGTGGTGTTCAAGCCGTCTGAAAAGACCCCTGGCACCGCCGAAATGCTGCTTAACTGCTTCCACCGCGCGGGAATATCGGCGGCGGTGGTCCAATTGCTGGTTGGCGGCCCGGAAGAGGGTCAGGCGCTGGTCGCCCACGAGGGGATCGACGGGGTGCTGTTCACCGGATCGGCCCACACCGGGATCGCGATAAACCGCAAGCTGGCGACCCGGCCAGACAAGATCGTCGCGCTGGAAATGGGCGGCAACAATCCAATGGTGGTCTGGGATACGCCCAAGATCACCGATGCCGCCGCGCTGGTAATCCAGTCCGCGTTCACCTCGGCCGGGCAGCGCTGCACCGCGGCACGGCGGCTGATCGTCAAGGCGTCGATGTACGATGCGCTGATGGCCGAAGTCAAAACTCTGGCCGACCGGATTATCGTCGGTGCACCGTTTGACGAACCCAGCCCGTTCATGGGCCCGGTGATTGACAATCAGTCAGCCGATGGCCTGACCGAAAGTTTCCTCTATCTGCTGTCGAACGGCGGCAAGGCGATCAAGCATATGATCCGCCCGCGCGATGACCTGCCGTTTCTTTCGCCCGCGATCATCGATGTGACCGCGGTCAAGGAACGCCCGGATGTCGAGCTGTTCGGGCCGCTGCTGCAGGTCAGCCGGGTCGAAGATTTTGACGAGGCGATTGCCGAGGCGAACAACACCCGGTTTGGTCTGGCCGCATCGCTGGTTGGCGGAACGCCAGCCGAATACAACCGGTTCTGGGCCAATGTCCGCGCCGGGGTAATCAATTGGAACCGCCCGACCAACGGCGCCAGCTCAGCCGCGCCGTTTGGCGGCGTGGGCCTGTCGGGCAACCACCGCCCCAGCGCCTATTACGCCGCCGACTATTGCGCCTATCCAGTTGCCTCCAACGAGATGGAGCAACCCCGCGCGATGATTGGCGTGGGCCTGCGCGAGGCTTAGGATCAGGGCCTAGAACCCGCTGACCGCGAGATCGACTTCGCTCATCCCGTCTTTGCCGGTGCGGATATAAACCGCATAGCGTGCCGCGCCCTTGCTGCCCGCCACCACCGCATCGCCGCCTTCCTTGCGGTGCTGCGGGGCAAGGCCTGCTTTGCCGGCGCTGGCATAGTAAAAGTCGGTCAGCTCGCCCACGCTGGCCGGGCTGGCAAAGCGCACAACCCGCACCTGGCAGGCCGCCTCATCAGCCCCAGCCGCCACCCGGGCATGGCCGCGCGGATAGACCGGCACACCTGCAGGCAGCCGCGCTGCCCAGCCGAAACCATAGCCGAGCTTGGCCGGGCACCCCGCCCCGCCCAGCGCCAGCGCCTGCGCCACGCCCTCCAGTGTCACGGCCCGCGCCAGTTTGGAATCGGGCAGCGTCGCGGCGGCTGATGGCGCCGGTTCGATCCGTCCGCCCAGCAATTCCTGCGCCGCCTGCCGCGCCCGTTCGGCTTCTTCGGGGGTGCGCAGATTGGGCGGAACTTCGGCCATGGCCGGGCCGCCGCCCGACAGCGCGGTATTGCCCCGGTTCTGCGCGGCGAGATCGGGATCAGCCATGATCGGATCGTCCAACGCGCCTGCCACTGCGGCATCGCGCTCGGCCAAGGGATCGGGCTTGGCCGCGTCACCGCAAGCGGCCAGTGTCAGCGCCAAAGTCAGAATGATCGGCAATCGCAGCACGGCGGCGGGCACTCCTGAAAGCTCACGCGCCCTCTTGCCTGATTGCGGCCGATCTTTCCAGCGCAACCCTTGCCCCGGGCCAGCACCCCGGCTAGCGCGGCGGCGATGAGCACACCGACCCCGGTGGCC
>JANMHL010000380.1:0-1957 GCA_031375125.1 Novosphingobium sp.
CCAAACCCGCCGATAATCGCCGGCATGACCATGAAGAACACCATGATCAGGCCGTGTGCGGTGATCAGCACGTTCCACAGGTGCAGCTGCGTTTCAAAGCTGGCGTTATGTTCGCCCAGCAGCGACGCGACCGTGCCGAGGTACTGGATCCCGGGATGGGCCAGTTCCAGCCGCATGATCCCGGAAATACCGCCGCCCACGATCCCCGCACAGATCGCAAAGATCAAATAGAGCGTGCCGATGTCCTTGTGGTTGGTGGACATGAACCAGCGGGAAAATAACTCCTGTTTGTGATCTTGGTCATGGCCATGATCGTGGGCGTGGTCGGCGTGACTGTCGGCAGAAATGGCCATGTCTCTCGAACCTTTGTTCGTTGATTTCTAGTCGGGCTCAGGCGGCGGGCTTGGCAGCCGGGGCCGGGGCTTCGGCAGCAGCCGGAGCATCAGGCAGGCCATCGATTTTGCCGCCCTGTTCCAGCACCCAGCGGTTGTATTCGTCACGCGGCAGAGCTTCGACCGCGATCGGCATATAGCCGTGCTTGGCCCCGCACAGTTCCGAACACTGGCCGTAATACACGCCCGGCTCGTTGATCTTGAGCGTCTTTTCGTTGAGCCGCCCCGGCACCGCGTCCATCTTGTACCACAGCGAAGGAACCGCGAACGAGTGGATCACATCGGCGCCGATTACTTGCAGGCGGATCGTTTCGCCGATCGGCACAACCATCCGGTTGTCGACCGCTAGCTGTGCAGGTTCACCATTGGCAATCGCCTTTTCCGGCGGCAGCATATTTGAAATGACTTCGAAATCGCCATTGTCGGGATACTTGTAGGTCCAGTACCACTGGTTCCCGGTGACTTTTATGGTCAGCGCGTTTTCCGGCGCCGGGGCGAACTGCTTGTTGAGCAGCGAGACCGACGGGATGCAAATGCCGACCAAGATCAGGATTGGGATCCCGGTCCAGACCACTTCGAGCATGGTGTTGTGGCTGACCTTTGACGGGACCGGGTTGGCGCTTTTGCGGAACCGGATGATCACGAACAGCAGCAGGAACAGCACAAACAGCGTGATAATGAACATCACTGGGACCAGAATGTTCTTGTGCATCCCCTTGGCTTCGTTGCCGAGGTCCGAATACTGTTTCTGCAAATCATAGGCGCCGGCAATCGGCATCCCCTTGCCTTCGGTCGGCTTCATGGGCACGTATTTGCCCGGAGCAACCTTGAACTTGGGATCATTGAGATCAACCTTGGGACCGGCTGGAGCCGCCGCAGGAGCAACCACCACCGGAGCCGCCGCAGCAGACGCGTCGGTCGCCATCGCAGCGCCTTCGGCTGCTTCGCTCGCAGCCGGTGCAGCAGCCGGAGCCGCCAGCGCCGGTGCGGCCAACAGAGCCAGCGACAGCCCCAGTGCCTTGATCGCCCATTCCGCTGTGCGGACAGTCTTGCCGATTATCATCGTCCCTCTTGCTCTTGCAGTCCCGGCCGGTGGAAGTGGAAAAATGCCCCTTTCCGGCCCCATGGGAGTTTCGGATTCATCGGGCCTATACGCGCGCTTTACGGGCACCTCAAGCGCCTCTAGGGGAAATTTTGACAGAGCCCGCAAACCGCTAGGATTTGGGGTCGACATTCGAATAAAAGGCGCACCTTACAATGCAAGATGAAGAGGTACTGGCAGAGTTTCGAGCCAGTAAGGCATTGCTAGAAGGGCATTTTCTGCTCTCGTCCGGCCGCCACAGCGCCCATTACCTGCAATGCGCGCGGGTGCTGATGGACCCGATGCGGGCCAGCCGCCTCGCCGCCGCGATTGCTGCGACTATCCCCCGCGAACTGCGCAAAGACATCACCAAAGTCGTCGCGCCCGCCATGGGCGGCGTAATCATCGGCCATGAAATGGGCCGTGCTCTTGGAGTCGAAGCGATGTTCGTGGAACGCCCGGCCGGCATTTTCGAACTGCGCCG
>JANMHL010000386.1:0-1850 GCA_031375125.1 Novosphingobium sp.
CCTGCGCAAAGGCGCGGCACTGAACGCGGTGCAGATCGCCGAACTGCTGGGGCGGAAGTATCTGAAGAAGGGGTGAAGGGAAAATGCCTATCCCGGTGACGCAGCGCTGGATGCTGGCAGCGATCGTATTGGGCATCCCGCTTAGCATCGTTGGAGCGCTCTATCCGTCGAACACTTGGCTGCAAGTGGGGCCGATCGCGGTGCTCTTACCCTTCGCTGTTGTTGCCTTGCGGCGCAGGCCGTTAAGCGACGGGTCCGCGGGGTGCATCACAGCATTTGTGCTGTTGCACCTTTTTGCGGCGCGCTGGTCCTACAGTTTCGTTCCATACGATGCATGGATCGGTGATGGCTTTAACGCAGCCTTCGGTTTTGAAAGGAATATGTTCGACCGTCTTGTCCACTTTCTGTTCGGACTGCTGGCAATCATTCCGTTAGTCGAGATTGGCGTCCGGTATTGGGGATTGGCGAAGCGTGCGGCGATCATCGGTGCGTGATTGATCGTACTTGCAATTGGCGGTCTGTATGAAATTTTCGAATGGTCACTTACACTCGCTCTCGCACCAGCCGATGCGGGAGCGTACAATGGTGAGCAGGGCGATATGTTTGATAGCCAGAAAGACATGGCAATAGCGTCCTTGGGGGCAATCTTGGCGCTGCCTTTTGTGAAGGTTTTCGTGCCCGAAAGGATTTGAGTGTGACTATCGGACCTGAGTTGATTTCTTCGTTCGACGGCACCCGCCTGGCGCTGCACCGCATGGGGCAGGGGCGCCCGCTGATCCTGCTGCACGGGCTGTTTTCCAGCGCTGAAATGAACTGGATCAAATGGGGCCATGCCGAGCGGCTGGCGGCGGCTGGGTTTGAATGCCTGATGCCGGATCTGCGCGGGCATGGGCAGAGCGAGGCGCCACACGCGGTTTCGGCCTATCCGGACGATGTGCTGGCGCGCGATTTGGCGGCACTGGTAGACCATCTTGGGCTGGCGGACTTTGACCTTTGCGGGTTCTCGCTCGGCGCGCGGACTTCGGTGCGCGGGGTGATTGCGGGCCTCAAACCTGCGAAGCTGGTACTGGGCGGGATGGGGCTGGAAGGCCTTGCCGGATGGACCGGACGCGGGGCGTTCTTCATCGACGCGATTGACCGGTTTGACGAAGTGAAGGCGGGTGATCCGGCATTCCCGGTGGTATCGTTCATGAAGTCGATGAAGGTTGACCGGGTCGCGGCGCGGCTGCTGCTCCAGACTTTTGCCGATACTCCGCCAGCGGCGCTGGCAGCGATCACCATGCCCACGCTGATCGTCAACGGGGATCAGGACCGCGACAACGGCGATCCCGCCGCGTTGACCTCCGCGCTGCCCGATGCGGTGCAGGTGATCGTGCCGGGCACTCACATGAGCTGCGTGACCAAGCCGGACCTGAGCGAAGCGATTCGGGGGTTTTTAACTTCCTAGATCCTCCCCATTTTTAGCGAATGCTACAAATGGGGAGGTGGCAGTGCGAAGCACTGACGGAGGGGTATCGACGCCAGCGTGGAAGCCCCTCCGTCTGCCGCTGACGCGGCATCCACCTCCCCATTTGCGACATTCGTCGAAAATGGAGAGGATCAAGTATTACCTAAACGGCGGCTCGTTAAACGCCCGCAGTTTGCGCGAGTGCAACCGGGCTCCTTCGGCGCGGAGCAGATCGCAGGCGGTGGTGCCGATCTTGAGGTGAGCCGCGATGGCTTCTTCGTAAAACCGGTTGGCTTGCCCGGGTAACTTAATTTCACCGTGCAACGGCTTGTCTGAGACGCAGAGCAAAGTGCCATAAGGCACCCGGAAACGGTAACCCTGCGCGGCAATAGTCGCCGATTCC
>JANMHL010000393.1:0-2613 GCA_031375125.1 Novosphingobium sp.
GCAGAACCTTCAGGATCAATTCCTCAACCTGCTGCGCAAACACAAAACCCCGGTGACCATGTTTCTGGTCAAGGGTGTGAAGCTGCAGGGGATCGTCACCTGGTTTGATAATTTCTCGATCCTGCTGCGCCGCGATGGACAGAGCCAGCTGGTCTATAAACACGCCATTTCGACGATCATGCCCAGCCTGCCGGTTGATGTTCGCCAGTTCACCAGCGGGGAGGGCAGCAAGAAAGTCCGCCTTCTCCAGGACGTGTTCCTGTCCAGCGTCCGCAGTGCCGAGGTGCAGGTCACCATGTTCCTGGTCAACGGCGTGATGCTGCAGGGCCGGGTCGCGGCCTATGACCTGTTCTGTATGCTGCTCGAACGCGATGGCTATGTTCAATTGGCCTATAAGCACGCGGTGTCGACCATTCAGCCCGTCACCCCGGTCGATCTGACCGGCGATGGCTGGGACGACGATGGCGAAGGCGACAGCGACTGAGCTTTCTGGATGACAACCGCGAAGATGTGACCCGCGGTGCGCGGGCGCTGATCGTATACCCGGAATTCCGGACCCGCGCTGCTGCCGCAATCGACACGGCAGCGCGGCTTGAAGAGGCGCGCGGGCTGGCTTTGGCGATCGGTCTACACGTGGTCGATGCCGTGGCGATCCCGATCCGCGAAGCGCGGGCTGCCACGCTGTTTGGCGAGGGCCAGATCCAGAATATCGACATTGCCTGCAATCAGGATGACGCCGAACTGGTGATCGTTGATGGCTCGCTGACCGCGATCCAGCAGCGCAATCTGGAAGAAAAACTCAAGCGCAAGGTGATCGACCGGACCGGCCTGATCCTCGAAATTTTCGGGGAACGCGCCGCCACTGCCGAAGGCCGCTTGCAGGTCGAGCTTGCCCACCTTGATTATCAGGCCGGACGGTTGGTTCGCAGTTGGACCCATTTGGAGCGCCAGCGCGGCGGCTTTGGCTTTCTGGGCGGACCGGGCGAAACCCAGATTGAGGCTGACCGCCGCTTGATCCGCGACCGGATGGCGCGGTTGCGCAAGGAGCTCGATTCGGTCCGCCGCACTCGCGGTCTGCACCGTAGCCGCCGTGAGAAAGCGCCGTGGCCGGTGATCGCACTGGTGGGCTATACCAACGCCGGGAAAAGCACACTGTTTAACCGGCTGACCGGTGCAGAGGTAATGGCTGAAAACTTGCTGTTCGCCACGCTCGACCCGACTATGCGGCGGATCCGCCTGCCCGGTGTGGACAAGGCAATCCTGTCAGACACCGTCGGGTTCATTTCCGATCTGCCAACGCAATTGGTGGCCGCTTTCCGGGCAACACTGGAAGAAGTGACCGCCGCCGATGTGATCGTCCATGTTCGGGATATCAACCATCCCGATACAGCCCAGCAAAAGCTCGAAGTGCTCGGCGTACTGACCGAACTCGGTCTGATCGAGGACGAAGGCGCGGCGCCGACGGTGCCGATGGTCGAGGCTTGGAACAAGTGGGATTTGCTGGACGCAGACCGTGCGGCAGAGCTTCGCGAACAACTGCTGGCGCGTCCTGACGATGTGATTGTGCCGGTTTCTGCGCTGACCGGGATCGGCTGCGAGGCCTTGCTCGAAGCAGTCAGCAAATTGCTTACAGCAGGAGCGCGGCTGCACACCTTTATTGTGCCGCTCAGCGACGGCCAACGCCTTGCCTGGCTCCATGCACATGGCGAAGTTGTGAGCGAAGCCGATGCGGGAGAAGACGAGCGCGGGCCGCTGCGGCGATTGGAAGTGCGGCTGGAACCGCGCGAACTAGGCCGGTTTTCCAGGCTCTGACGCTTTGACGTCACCCCACAGGGCCTCCTGCTCGTCCAGTGTCAGCGCAGCGAAATCTCGGCCTTGCTCGCCAGCCAGAGCTTCCATCGCCTTAAACCGCCGCTCAAACTTGGCGTTGGCCGCGCGCAAGGCTTCCTCAGCCGGGACACCATAGGCGCGGACCAAATTGACCGCGGCGAACAGCAAGTCGCCGGCTTCTTCCGCCTGATCAGCAGGCGTTGCGGCGGCGGCAAGTTCCGCCATTTCCTCAACCACCTTGTCTGCTGGGCCTTGCACATCGGGCCAATCGAATCCGACCCGCGCCGCACGTTTTTGCAGCTTTTCAGCGCGGAGCAGGGCAGGCAGCGCAAGGGCCACGCCATCAAGCGCGCTTTGGGCGCCTTTGGCCGCGCGTTCATCGGCCTTGAGTTGTTCCCAGCGCGTCTCGCGGGATTGGCCTTCGTCAGCAGCGTCTCCAAAGATGTGCGGGTGGCGCGCCTCCATTTTGGCGCTGATGGTTTCAGCGACGTCGGCGAAGGCGAAGTGTCCGGCTTCTTCGGCGATCCTGGAATGGAACACGACCTGCAGCAGCAGATCGCCAAGCTCGTCTTTCAGCGCCGCCAGATCGCCGCGCTCAATCGCATCGGCAACTTCGTAGGCTTCCTCGATCGTATAGGGCGCGATCGTGGCGAAAGTCTGCGCGGTGTCCCATTCGCAGCCGCGCTGCGGATCGCGCAGCCGGACCATGATGGCAAGGAGACGTTCGAGAGGGGGAATGGCTATCTCGCTAATTTAAGATTGATAATATATATTATGTTAAAT
>JANMHL010000395.1:0-2640 GCA_031375125.1 Novosphingobium sp.
TCGCGCAGCTTGTCACCATCTGCGTCGAAAAAGGGGTGGGTAAGGTTCATTATGGAATCGCCCGGCCAGTGCTGCACCCTGAAGCGCCGCCTTTGGCCCTGAAAGGCCGCAAAGGCAAGTGCGGGCGCGGCTGCACTCAACAAGCATCTGGAATGCACACGATTTGACTTGCGCTGGCAGGGCAAATTCAGGCTAATTCAGGCGGCCCAGCCTTGGGCGGAATGGGAGAGAGAAATCATGAAGTCCCGCGCACTTGCCGCTGTCGCCGCGCTTTCGTTGCTGGCCGCGCCGGTATCGGTTCAGGCCGCCAAACCGGCTGAGATCGAGCTGCACATTGAAACGACCGCGCAAGTTCCGCCGGACCGGGCGGTTGTGCCGATTGAGATCATCGGTTCGGGAGAGACTGAAGCAGCGGCTCGGGCCGACCTGCGCAAGGAAGAAGACAAGTTAATGGCGGCGCTCGCAGCCAAGGGTATCGATGCTGCAAAGGTCAAGACCGAAGGCGTCGATAGCGGCAAAGACCCGGTTACGTTCTCCGCCGCAGAAGACCTCGCCGCTTCAGAGGGTGCTGCCTGCGCCGCCGTCGATGCCGCAGCAGCAGCCAGTGACGCTGCCGCTGCACCCGCTCCGCGCAAAGGCAAATCTGCGGCCATGGCAAAGGCCTATGACGCTTGTGGTGCGGTGCTGAACCAGGTCGCCAGCAAGACCCTGCTGGTCACGCTCGACGATCCTGCCAAAATCGACCAGTTACAAGGGATGAGCAACCGGGAAGGCTATTCCGGCGCCCGCCTGCGCCCGGTCTTCACGCAGAGCGACCCCGCCGCCGCCCGCAAGAAAGCCCGCGCCGAAGCGCTGGCCAAAGCCAATGCCGAGGCCGACGCCTATGCCGATGCAATGGGTTACCGGGTGGTGCGGATCGTCCGGGTCAGCAATGCCCGGCCGTCGATCAGCATGTTCGACATGATTGCGTTCATCGCCACGATGGACAACAAATCGGCGATGATGCAGCCGAGCTGGTTTGGCGCCATCGTGGTTGAAACCGTGTCGGTCGATTATGTGATGGTGCCGAAGTAGGCTGGATGCGGGAAGGGCGGCCTTGCCTCAATCCGCGCCGCCGCCTAAACCCCGCGCAGTCCCCTCCCTCTCGCCGCCGAGGCCCAGTGCTGCTTACCCCCTTAGAATGGACCATCGCCAAGCGCTATATGCTGCCCGGGCGGGGTGAGGCGTTTATTGCGCTAGTGGCGGGGATCAGCCTTGCCGCCGTGATGCTTGGCGTCGCTGCGCTCGTGATCGTAATGAGCGTGATGAACGGCTTTCGCGCCGAACTGTTTGACAAGATCGTTGGGCTCAACGGCCATGCCATCGTCCAGGCCTATGGCGGGCGGCTGGACGATTGGCGCGAAGTGCTCAAGGAAGTCCGCGCCACCCCCGGCGTTGTCCGCGCCTCGCCGCTGATCGAGCAGCCCTTGCTGGGCAGTTTCAACGGCCGGGTCGATGCGATCTTTGCGCGCGGCAATACGCAGGAGGATATCCAGCGACTGAAGGACAAGGTGGTCGCCGGAAACCTTGCCGCGCTGCAGCCCAACGCCGCCACTGTCGCGATCGGATCGCAGCTGGCCAGCAATCTTGGCATTCGGGTTGGGGACAGCCTGACGATTATCAACCCGCAGGGGCAATCGACCCCGTTCGGCACGGTCCCGCGCCAGATTTCCTATACCGTCGCGGCGATTTTCGAAATTGGCGTCTATGATTTTGACGAGCGGTTTGTGGTGATGCCGATGGCCGACGCGCAGACGCTGCTGCTGTCGGGCGATTCGATCGGGATGATCGAAGTGCAGGTGACCGATCCGAACAAGGTCGGCGAAATCCTCGCCCCGGTGCAGAAGAAGCTCGATGGCCGCGCGGTGGTGACCGACTGGAAGACGATCAACGCCGCGCTGTTTGAAACGCTGGCGGTGGAACGCGTGGCAATGTTCGTGGTGCTGTCGATCATCGTGCTGGTGGCGGTGTTTAATATCCTGTCCAGCCTGATCATGATGGTCCGCGCCAAAACCCGCGATATCGCGATCCTGCGGACGATGGGCGCCAGCCGCAAATCGCTGCTGAAGGTGTTCATGACGATTGGCTTTGTGATCGGTTCGCTCGGCACGCTGGCGGGCCTCGCGCTCGGCTTTGCCTTCCTGTTCTTCCGCCAGCCGATTGTGCGCGGGATCGAACTGATCACCGGGCAAAATCTGTGGGACCCTTCGATCCGGTTCCTGACCGAACTGCCCAGCCGCAGCGATCCGGTTGAGATCACGATCATCGCGGTGATGGCGCTGTTGTTCAGCTTTCTTGCGACGATCTATCCGGCGCGCAAGGCGGCGAGCACCGATCCGGTGCAGGTGCTGCGTTATGAGTGATTCAGTCGTCAAACTGACCGGGCTGACCCGCAGCTTTGAACAAGGCGGAGTGCGGATCGACGTGCTGCGCGGGGTCAATCTGGCGGTGGCACCCGGAGAGATTGTCGCGCTGCTGGGCCCTTCGGGTTCGGGAAAATCGACGCTGCTGCAAGCGGTGGGTCTGCTCGAAGGCGGGTTTGGCGGACGGATCGAGATTGCCGGGGCTGATGCGACCAGCCTGACTTCGGACGAGCGAACG
>JANMHL010000111.1:0-6435 GCA_031375125.1 Novosphingobium sp.
TTGGCGTGATCATCTTTGCGGGTCTGACCGCTTGGGATACGCAACGCCTGCGCGATACCTATTACCAGGTCGCCGGAACTGAAATGATGGGTAAAGTCGTGATCCTGGGCGCGCTGACGCTCTATCTCGATTTCATCAATATGTTCCAGTTTCTGTTGAGCTTCCTTGGCAACCGCGACTAACTGGCGGCCCTGAAAAGGGGTCTATCGTGCCCGGCGCGCTTTCTGGCGCGCCGGGCATTTGCATTCTGAAGATTAGCGGTTAGGAACCGATTCCAAGGAAAAG
Source organism: Novosphingobium sp. (assembly GCA_031375125.1). Classification (GTDB taxonomy): domain Bacteria; phylum Pseudomonadota; class Alphaproteobacteria; order Sphingomonadales; family Sphingomonadaceae; genus Novosphingobium. The sequence continues at coordinate 286 of JANMHL010000111.1, forward strand.
CGGCCCCCCGGCGCAGCGGGGCAGGACCGCGCAGGGAACATCGAATGGGATCGCAGCGTCCGTTGATAGTATTTGGAATTGGCTTGGCAGTGCTTGCCGCCTGTGCAGATGCAAAGCCGAAGAAAACAACCCCCCTGCCGCCTCCGCCACCGCCGCCGCCCGCCCCAGTGGTCTATATTCCGCCGCGGCCAACACCGCCGCAGGGCGCCGCATCCACTGCCACGATCCCGCCGCTGAATGCAGCCGGACAACGGCAGACGATCAATACCGGAATCTCCCCGAACCAAACGGTCTGGAACTTCCGATCGGCCTATAACGTGGCGGCGCTCAATTGCATGAAGCCTGAGCACGCCGCGATTCTGGTCGGCTACAAGGCTTTCCTGAAAACCCACCGGGTGGGGCTGAATCGCGCCAACCTGGGGGTCAACACCGAGTTTCGGGCGCGCACTGGCGCAAGCTATGTCCGGGCGCGCGAAGCCTATATGACCAAGGTCTATAACTTCTACGCGTTCCCGCCGACAGTAGCGCGGTTCTGCGATGCGGCGCTGGTGATGGCACGCGAATCGATGACCGTGAAACCGGCTGAGCTGACCGCGTTCTCCAAGCGGAACTTGACCACCTTGGATGTGGTGTTTGAGAATTTCTATCGTGCTTACGAGCAATACCGCGCCGATGCGGCTGCTTGGGACGCGAAGTATTCGCCAACGCCGGTTGTGCCTGCGCCGTTGGCAACACCGCTGCCGCTTCTAACCCCAACCCCAACCCCAACGCTTGCTCCCAAGACCGGCAAGTAGGACGCGAAAATAGGCCTTTCATGGCCAGCGGCCATTCGTTAAAGGATCGCGTCCGCACGGAAGGCCTGTCCTCCCGCGCGCTCGCACTGGAACGGGGCCGTAGCTCAGATGGGAGAGCGCGTCGTTCGCAATGACGAGGTCAGGGGTTCGATCCCCCTCGGCTCCACCAGTGTATTGTCATTCGCCACATTCCGGCCTGCAAATGGCGATCTTCTGCGCTTCCGGTGCTCACGGCCCAAATGGCCGCTGCGCGCCGGTTCTCGAAGCTCACCATTTTCGGCTCGGACTGAGGCGAATGACAATACACTGGTCCGTACCTTACACCCGCTCAGCCTGAGCCTGTCGAAGGCTAAGCGCGACATTTGCCTCATAACCCGTTAGACACATCCCATGCATTTTCTAGATCAAGCCAAAATCTTCATCCGCTCGGGCCAGGGCGGCCCCGGGGCGGTGGCGTTCCGGCGTGAGATGTACGTCGAATATGGCGGCCCTGACGGTGGCAACGGCGGCAAGGGCGGCGACATCATTATTGAAGCGGTGCCGGGGCTCAACACCCTGATTGACTTCCGCTATGCCCAGCACTTCAAAGCGCCGCGCGGCGGCCACGGCTCGGGCCAGAACCGCAACGGTGCGGCCGGCAAGGACTTGCTGATCAAGGTTCCGATCGGCACTCAGCTGATCTCGGACGAAGACCGCGAAACCGTGCTGCTCGATCTGACCGAGGCGGGCCAGCGGGTCACGTTTATGGCTGGCGGGATGGGCGGGCGCGGCAACGCCAGCTATAAAACCAGCACCAATCGCGCTCCGCGTCAGCATCAACCGGGCGAAATGGGTGAGGAAATGTATGTCTGGCTGCGGCTGAAGCTGCTCGCCGATGCCGGGCTGGTCGGCTTGCCCAATGCCGGGAAAAGCACGTTCATCAACCAGATCACCAATACCAAGGCCAAGGTTGGCGACTATGCCTTTACCACGCTGACCCCGCAACTGGGTGTGGTCCATCACAAGAACCGCGAATTCGTGCTGGCCGATATCCCCGGCCTGATCGAAGGCGCAGCCGACGGCGCCGGGATTGGCGATCGGTTCCTGGGCCATATCGAACGCTGCCGGGTGTTGATCCATCTGATCGATATCAACGGCACCGATCCGGCCGAAGCGCTGGAAATCATCGAGGAAGAGCTGGCCGCCTATGGTGGCGGGCTGGATCAAAAGCCGCGGCTGATTGCGCTGAACAAAATCGATACGGTTGACAGCGAACTGGTCGATGCCTTCATCAAGGAACTGAAGGCCGCTGGCGCGAAAAAGGTCTATCCGATTTCAGGCGCAACCGGGCGCGGCATGGGCGCGCTGCTTAATGCCGTGATCGAATACCTGCCCGCTGCAACCGGGACCGAGCGGCCCGCCGGGGAACTGGAACAAGGCGAAGACAAGGAATGGTCGCCGATTTAGCCGCCAAAGGTTGCATCGCTCGCACATTTGCCTAATCCGCAGGGCATGATGATCGCTCGCCTCTCGGATCTAGCCGACCGGGCCGCCTGCCCTCGGCTGGTGGTCAAGGTTGGCTCGTCGCTGCTGGTCGGCAGCCAAGGCCTGCGGCGCCAGTGGCTCGAAGGGCTGGTGGCAGAGATCGCCGCAGCCAAGGCGCGCGGGCAAGAAGTGATCGTGGTTTCCTCTGGCGCGATTGCGCTGGGCGCGGCCAAGCTGGGCCTCGACAAGGGCGGGCGCGGCAGTCTGGCCGATGCGCAGGCCGCTGCAGCTGTGGGCCAGATCGCGCTATCAGGGCTGTGGGCCGATCTGCTTGGTGCCCACGGGGTTACCGCGGCACAGTTGCTGCTGACGCTGGAAGACCTGGAGGATCGCCGCCGCTACCTCAACGTCACCGCCACGCTGACCCGGTTGCTTGATGCTGGCGCAGTGCCGGTGATCAATGAGAATGACAGCGTCGCCACTCAGGAAATCCGCTTTGGCGATAATGACCGGCTGGCCGCGCGGGTCGCGCAGGCGGCGCAGGCCGGGGCTGTGCTGTTGCTATCGGATGTTGACGGGCTGTTCGATCGCAATCCCGCCGAGGCAGGGGCGGTTCTGCTGCCCGAAGTGCGCGGAGTCAGCGCTGAAATTCACGCAATGGCCAGCACGGGCAGCACCTCGGGCATGGGCTCTGGCGGGATGACCAGCAAGCTGCAAGCGGCCGAAATTGCCGAACGCGCCGGGATCGCTTTGGCCATCGCCAGCGGCCTCCACGATGCGCCGATTGCGCGGGCCTGCCAGCAAGGGATCGGCACGCTGTTCCTGCCCCGCCGCAAGGACGCCGGCCGCAAGGCCTGGCTGGGCGGTCGGCTGCGGCTCAAAGGTGCGCTGGTGATCGATGCCGGGGCCGCGCGGGCCTTGGCCAAGGGTTCCAGCTTGCTTGCAGCCGGGGTTGTGCAGGTCGAAGGCGAGTTTCAGCGAGGTGATGCCGTGGCTGTGCGGGCTGAAAACGGCACCACTCTGGCCCACGGACTGGCCGAATACGGTGCGTTGGAATGTGCCCAGTTGATGGGCTACCAATCGGCGCAGCACGCCGCAATTCTGGGCTATGCCCCGCGCTCTGCCGTGGTTCACCGCGACCAGATGGTGCTGCTGTGACCATTGCGGTCACCGGCGCGACCGGGTTTGTAGGGCAAGCGCTGCTCGACCGGGCGCTTGGCGCAGGACGAGACGTAAAAGCCTTGGCCCGCCGCGCTCAGCCCCCGCGCGCAGGCGTCAAATGGATCAGCGGCGATCTGCAAAGCCCGGAGGCGCTCCGCATACTGGTGCGCGGGGCAGAGGCGGTGATCCACGTCGCGGGCGTGGTCAACGATGCTGCGCAGTTCGAAAGTGGCAATGTGCTGGGCACTTTGGCCGTGATTGAAGCGGCCAAGGCCGAAGGCGTGCTACGCTTCATCCACGTCTCCTCGCTATCGGCGCGCGAACCGAAACTGTCAGCCTATGGCGCGAGCAAGGCCCGCGCTGAAAAGCTGGTCATGGCCTCTGGGCTCGACTGGACGATCGTGCGCCCGCCCGGAATCTATGGCCCGCGCGATGTCGATTACTTCGAAATGTTCCGCCTGGCCCGCTGGGGGGTGCTGCCGGTCCCGCCCAAGGAAGGCCGCGCCTCGATCATCCACGTTGATGATCTGGCGCGGTTGCTGCTGGCCGTGGTGCCGGGGGGCGAGGGGCTCTCGTTCCAGACCTTTGAACCCGACGATGGCCACCAGCACGGCTGGAGCCACTATGAATTTGCCCGCGCGGTTGGCTGGGCGATGGGGCGGCGGCCTTGGGTAATCCACCTTTCGCGTCCCGCGCTCGAACGCGCGGCGCGGATCGACCGGCGGGTGCGCGGCGTCAAAGCGCGGCTGACCGCCGACCGGGTCGGCTACATGGGTCACCCCGATTGGGTCGTAACCCACGAAGCCCGCCCGCCTCGCGGCCTGTGGCAGCCACTGATTCCAACCCGCGAAGGGCTAAAGGCAACCGCGCAGTGGTACCGCGACAACGGCTGGTTCTAGGCCTCGATCAACAACGCCTCGGCGCTCGGCTGATTGAGCCGCGCCAGCAGCGTGTCAATCGGCAGCGGGCAAATGATATGCTCGCCCGAACTGAAATGGATCGCGGTTCCATAATGGTCTTCGCGCAGATAGGTTATCTGGTCGGTATTGACGACCGTCACTTGCCCAGCGCTGTGTTCGATAGTGGTCATGGTCATGGCTGCAAGCTCCCTTGCTGCAAAGCATGTCTAGCAGTGCGACCCGACCGATTGGACTTCGTTTAGCACGAAATGCCTGTTCAGGCCAATCTGGCTAACCTCGCCCCGCTACCCACTGATCGCGCAGGGCAAATTTCTGGATCTTGCCTGATCCAGTTAGCGGCCATTCGCTGACCTCGATCCAGTGTGCCGGGGTTTTCTGCGCGGCCATATTGGCGCGGCAATGGGCGATCAGCGCGGCGGGGTCGAGGCTGGCACCGGTGGATAGGCGGACAAAGGCGGCGACTGCCTCGCCAAACCGGGGATCGGGCACGCCGACCACGGCGACTTCGGCCACATCGGCGTGTTCGAGCAGGATGTTCTCGATCTCGGCCGGGAACAGGTTCTCCCCGCCGCGGATGATCATCTCTTTCACGCGGCCCGTGATTTTCAAGAAGCCGCGCGAATCCATCGTGCCCAGATCGCCGGTGTGGAGCCAGCCGTCGGTGTCGATGGTCTTGGCGGTGGCTTCGGGATCGTCATTATAGCCGAGCATCAGGCTGTAACCGCGTGCGCAAATCTCGCCGACCATTTCGACCGGTACTACGGCATTGGTGGCGGGATCGCGGATCGACAGTTCGGTCTGCGGCAGGGCTTGACCGACCGTGTGGCATTGGTCTTCGAAGCTGTCCTCAGACCCGACTTGGGTCAGCAGCGGTGATGTCTCGGTCTGGCCGTAGACGGTGCTGAAGCCGCAATTCAACCGCTCGGTAATGCGCCGGATCAAGTCGGGCGGAACCATCGATCCGCCCGATCCGGACCTTGTGACGCTGGAAAAGTCGCGCGGCTGAACCGCATCGGCCTCAAGCATTGCGATCAGCATGGTCGGCACGCCCATAAACCCGTTGGCACCTTCGCTCTCGATCAGGGCGTTGGCGCGTTGTGGTTCGAACTGGCGCATCAGCAACAACCGGCAGCCGCACTGGATCCCGCCAAGGATTGCTATGGCGCAGCCGCCGGTGTGGAACAACGGCATGACCACGAGCGTGGTCGAGCCGCGCTCAGTTGCATTGCGGGCAAAGCTGTGGCGGGCGTTGTTGGTGATCCCGTGGTGGTGCAGCACCACGCCTTTGGGGAAGCCGGTGGTGCCACTGGTGTACTGGATCTGCACCTCGTCGCGGGGGCGGACTTCGGGCAAGGGACCCAGCGGCCCAGCCTCGCGAAACAGCGCGGCGTGATCGTCCATATCCACGACTTCGCGGATTGCGGGAAGATCGGCCGTCACCTCGGCAGCAATTCGGGCCATCGGATTGCCGCGGAACTCCTTGATCAGCAACAGCCCGACCGCGCGCGATTGTTCGAGGACATATTTGAGCTCGCGCGGCTGATAGCCGGGGTTGACCGTCACCAGCGTCAATCCGGCTAGGCCCAGCGCGAATTCCGCGATTACCCACTCGGGCACGTTGGGCGCCCAGACCGCGACCCGCTCGCCCGGGCGGAAGCGGGTCAGCAGTGCGTGGGCAAGCCGCTCGCTATCGGCCAGCAGCTGTGCATAGGTCCAGTGGCGGGCCATTTCTCCTTCCGCATCGACTTCGTGCAGCGCAGGGACATCAGGGGTGCGCGCCGCCGCATCGCGTAGGACGCTGCCGACGGTGC
>JANMHL010000447.1:0-5357 GCA_031375125.1 Novosphingobium sp.
ACCAGGAACATGGTGACCTGCACCTCGGCACTGCGGACGCTGGACAGGAACACGTCTTGGAGTAAGCGGACTTTCTTGCTGCCCTCCCCGCTGGTGAACTGGCGAACGTCCACTGGCAGGCTGGGCATGATCGTGGAAATCGCGTGCTTATAGACCAGCTGGCTCTGCCCATCGCGGCGCAGCAGGATCGAGAAATTGTCAAACCAGGTGACGATCCCCTGCAGCTTCACACCCTTGACCAGAAACATTGTCACCGGGGTCTTGTGTTTGCGCAGCAGGTTGAGGAACTGGTCCTGAAGGTTCTGCCCTTTTGCGCCGGTGATCGGCAGTGGGGCAGCTTCGGCTGCTGCGGTTGTATCGCTTTCGGCCTTGGGTGGGCGCGGACGTGCAGTCAGTGTTTTGGCAGGCATGGCTTTGCTCCTTTTTTGTTGGCGGCTGCTGCTGCAGTCCGCAATCTGGCCGAATTTCGAGAACCCGACCGGGGTATCAAAGGCAGTTTCTACTCTGATCGCACGGCGGCGTAAACGCTCTTGTTGCGCGATGGCTTACGCCGGCAAATCGCAATCCTCTTCATCATCGCGCCGTTCGACCATACCGAGCAGCTTGAGTTTACGGTGAAGCGCGGACCGTTCCATTCCGATGAAACTGGCGGTGCGCGAAATATTGCCGGAAAAACGCTTGATCTGAACCCGCAGATATTCCCGCTCAAAGTTTTCGCGCGCCTCGCGCAGCGGCACCCCCATCAGGCTGGGCATGGTGTTATCACCGCTTATCCGTCCTGAAACTACTTCGCCCGGCAGCATATCGGCTTCGATCCGGCCAAGCCGCTCGCGCGGGGTCAGGATGATCGTGCGCTCGACTACGTTGCGCAGCTGGCGGACATTGCCGGGCCATTCATAACTTTGCAGTGCGGCCATCGCCTCACTTGCCACTTCGGGCGGGGAAACCCCCTGATCGGCGGCAAACCGTGCAAAAAAGTGATCAACCAACATCGGGATATCGTCGCGCCGTTCGGCCAGACTGGGGATTGAAACCGGGACTACGTTGAGCCGGTAGAACAGATCCTCGCGGAACCGCCGTTCGCCGATTTCTTTTTCGAGATCGCGCGCGGTTGAGGATACCACCCGCACATCGACCCGGATCTGACGGTGTCCGCCAACCCGGACGAACGCCTGTTCAGTCAACACCCGCAATATCCGGGCCTGAGTCGAAAGCGGCATATCGGCCACTTCATCGAGGTAGAGCGTTCCGCCATCGGCCATTTCGAGCAGTCCAGCCCGGACCAGCTTGCCGTTCGTTTCCTCGCCGAACAGCTCTTGTTCAAACCGTTCGGGTGTGATCCGCGCGGAATTGACCGTGACGAAGGCATGATCGGCCCGCGCGCTCCACGAATGGAGCAGCCGCGCGGCGACCTCCTTACCCGATCCAGCCGGGCCGGAAATCAACAGCCGACTGCCGGTATTGGCAACCCGTTTGAGCGTGGCGCGAACCGAGTTAATGACACCGGAATTGCCGGTGAACTCGTCCGAAGTGACAAAGCCTTCGCGCAGTCGCGCATTTTCGCGGCGCAGACGTTCCGTCTCGGTCGCGCGGGCGACGAGCAGCAGCAGTCGTTCGGCTTCGAACGGCTTTTCGATGAAGTCCATCGCCCCGCGGCCGATCGCAGAAACCGCCGTATCAATGCTGCCATGGCCGGAGAAGATGATCACCGGCAGTTCCGGTTCGCGGCTCTTGATCGCATCGAGCACCTCAAGCCCGTCCATCGGACTGCCGTGCAACCAGACATCGAGCAGGACCAAACTGGGCCGGCGTTCGTCGATCATGGCCAGCGCTGAGGTGCTGTCCCCCGCCATCCGGCATTCATAGCCTTCGTCGCTGAGCACGCCGGCCACCAGCTCGCGGATGTCGCGTTCATCATCGACGATCAGGATATCGAGCGCCATTCAACTCACCTCTATCATATCTATTCAGCCGCTTCGGAGGCGCGTTCCCCCGAGAGTGGATCGCGGGCAAAACGCATGGTGACGACAGTCCCATCCGGATCTCCCCCAGCAAAAGTCATTTCACCGCTATGTTCTTCAACGATCTTCTTGACGATCGCGAGCCCCAGCCCCGTGCCCTTTTCGCGGGTGGTGACATAAGGTTCGGCGATCCGTTCGCGATCCTGCGGCAGGCCGATGCCATTGTCGGCAATGGTCACCACCACATCTTCAGGGTTACCGATCAGCCGTACCGAAATTTTCCCGCGATAGTCAGCAACGCCAGCCTTTTGACGGGCCTCGATGGCTTCGATGGCATTCTTCAATACGTTGGTCATCGCTTGGCCAAATTGGTGGCGATCACACGCAATAATTCCCAAATCCGCATCGGCAACGAAACCAAAATTGATATCGGGCCGAGCGACTTCCTGCAGAAACAGCGCCTGCCGCGTCAGATCAACGGGGTCTTCGCCCCGGAACAACGGCTTAGGCAGCCGCGCGAACGATGAGAATTCATCCACCATCCGCCGCAGATCGCCAACCTGCCGGATGATCGTGCCGGTAAGCTCCTGAAACAATTCGGCATCAGCGCTGACCAGCTTGGTGTAACGCCGCCGCAGCCGCTCGGTGGCGAGTTGGATCGGGGTCAGCGGGTTCTTGATTTCGTGCGCAATCCGCTGCGCCACATCGGACCAGGCAGCTTGCCGCTGGTCGAGCAGCTGGCGGGTGATATCCTCAAAACTGATTACCGTGCCGGTGCTGGCCTTGGTCGCCTTGACCGCCAGGGTCAGCAGATCGTTGCTGCGGGCATATTGCACCACCCCACCCTGCTTGCCGCTTTCAGCCAGAGCCGCAATTTCTGGCGCAACGGCCGCCAGCTTTTTACCGATCGGCGGCGCGGCATCGCGGTCAAGCAGCAGCTTTTGCGCAGAACCGTTGATCAGCCGGATCCGGCCGCGCTCGTCTGTCGAGATAATCCCGGCGGTCACTGATTCGAGCACGGCTTCGATAAAGGTGCGACGCTCATCGAGCTGCTGGTTGGCCCCGACCAAGGCTTGGGTTTGCCGGTCGAGTTGCTGGGTCATCCGGTTGAAGGCGCGGTTGAGCAGTCCGATTTCGTCGGTCCCGGCCCGGCCATCGATCCGCATCGCAAAATTGCCAGCCCCGACTTCCTTGGCTGCGTCAATCAGGTCGTAAAGCGGTTCGACTTGTCGGTCGGCAAAGCGCAAGGCGAACCACACCGACAGACCGACCAAGGCCAGACTGGCGGCGAACAGCGCGACGTTGAACTGGAACTGCTGGACCCGCGCCTTCAGCGTCAATTCGTCATAAGATCGCAGAATGTTCTGGGTATATCCGCGTGAAAGCAGTTCTGATTCCCGCGCGGTGAACAGAAACACACCAGCCCTTCGGTCAATTGGGGTGACCGCCTGAATAGCGTTGCCGTTTGAACTGACGACGATCCGCGCGCCGCGATCCAGTTGGCGCAGCACGTCAGCCGAGACCTGTTCTGACAAAGGCTCTGGCCCGCGCGCAAAGGCCGCGCGGTGCAAGGCGCCGTCCTTGCCCTTTTCCAAAATGGTCGATTGGCTGATCTTGCGCTGCTGAATCTGGTAGCCATAATATTCCGGAAAAGCGGGGCTGCCGAGCGGTTCGCGGCTAAGGAAATCGCCTAGATCAGCGGCCATTGCCAGCGATTCATATTCGAGATCGCGCTCAATCTGTTCGCGGTATCCCAGCGCCAGCTGGTTGGCGTTTTCCACCACCCCGCGCGATTTGTCAGAGAACCAGAAATCGACCCCGGTCTGGAACAGGAACGAAGCGAAAATCACCACTAGCAGCGTCGGTACCGCCGAAATCAAGGAAAACAGGAACACCAGCCGGACATGGAGCTGGCCCTTCCCGCCATCGGCCCGCTCGGCAGCGCGCTTCATCGCCAGCCGCCGGCCCAGCAGCATCAGGATCGCCATGGCTGGAACCAGTGTCCCGACCAACAGCGAAGCGGTTAGCTCGGTTGGCATCAACTTGTCGGCTGCGGTCGGTGTTGAAAACTTGTACCAAGTCAGCGCAGTCATCAGCACAAACGCAGCGACAGAGCCAATTTCGAGCGCTGTGATCAGATTGGTGCGCCGCGCCCAGATTTGCGCCCGCCGCCACCAATTGGGCCAGCGGCGTGCCTGAGTGTGTTTTGCGGTTCGCAGCATCGTTGCCCGATTACAACACTACTGTTGCATTAATGCAAGGCGTTTCGCCGTGCCGGTGGAGCGCTTCAACGCTGCAGTAATCCCGGATCGATCATCAATTCGGTCAGACGCTTGCGCAAGGTATTCCGGTTGATCCCCAAAAGCTGGGCAGCACGCAATTGATTGCCCTGCGTCTCGCGCAGCGCGGCCAGAAACAAGGGGCGTTCAAAGGCCGCCAGAGCGTCGTCATAGACCCGTCCTGGCGCCGGGTGATGGGCTACCAGCCAGCGGGCCACGGCACCGTCCAGGCTCTCCCCGTCGCCGTTTTGGCCGGTGGCCGCAGCCTGCGCCAGCAGCGGCGTGATGGCCTGGGCTTCGATCCGGTCTTCGCGGACCAACAGCGATATCCGGTAGATGAAATTGCGCAATTCACGAACGTTGCCGCGCCAGGGCTGCTGCGCAAGCAGCGCGGCGGCATCCTCGGTCAGGCTGTGCCGGGGCAATCCTTCGCCAGCGGCAAGGCCCAGAAAATGGCGCGCCAATGACGGAATATCATCTGCCCGATCACGAAGCGGCGGCAGCGTGACCGGCACGACGTTGAGCCGGTAGAACAGGTCTTCGCGGAATTGGCCCGCCGCGATCATAGGCTCAAGGTCTTTATTGGTCGCAGCGATGATCCGCACATCAACCGCGATTTCCTCGCGCCCGCCAACCCGCCGAACCTTGCCCGATTGCAGCGCGCGCAACAGCCGGGTCTGCGCCTCGAGCGGCATATCGCCGATTTCATCGAGGAACAGCGTGCCGCCATCGGCCTGCTCGAACTTGCCGGCATGGCGTGCTACGGCCCCGGTGAAGGCGCCCTTCTCGTGTCCGAACAATTCGCTCTCGATCAGCTCTGCTGGAATGGCGGCCGTATTGACCGCCACGAACGGTCCGGCTTTGCGCTGGCCCAGTTGATGGATCGCCTCGGCAACCAGTTCCTTACCAGTGCCGCTTTCGCCGAGCACCAATACCGACAGATCGTTGCGCAGAACCCGCGTTATCATCCGGTACACCGCCTGCATTGCCGCAGAACGCCCGACCAGCGGTAGCCCAGCGACGGGCGTTTCGTCTTCCTCCCCGGCTCCGCGCCCTTTGGCATTACCAACCGCCTGAATGACAGTGCGGGCCAATTCGTCGATATCGAATGGCTTCG
>JANMHL010000008.1:0-9368 GCA_031375125.1 Novosphingobium sp.
CTCTCGCTTGCCGAGTTTGGTCGTAAGGAGATCCGGCTCGCCGAGCACGAGATAGACGATCTTGCCCGCCGCGTCGATTTCCTGCGCGGCGTCGCCATGCACCGTCCCGACCGCGGCGATCAGGCCGTGCTTGACCGCAACATCGCCAGTGAAGCGCGGCGCGCCGGTCCCATCAACGATAGTGCCATTGCGGATGATCAGGTCATAAGTGGGCATGGGCATTCTCCCGTTCGCCGCGACTCTGGGCCGCAGGTCTTAACCGGGCGATTAAATCATGAACCGGGGGCGGGGGCAAGTAAGGGTTTGCGGCGCTACTCCCCCCGGGCCTTGATCATTTCTCCCACATCAACGAACTTCTCCCGTGGCGCTCCATCGCGGGCGCGCTTTTCTTCTTCGGCTTCGATCTTTTTCCAGTCGCGGAATGTAACCACGTCGAGCCCGCGTAAGGTCGCCAGTTCATCGAACCCAGCGCGGCCACGCTTGCCGCTGCCGCTGCCGATATCTTCAGCGATCCGTTCGACCACGCCGAACCCATCGGGGCGGTTGGTGCCGATGGTGCCCGATGGTCCGCGCCGGGCCCAGCCAACGCAATACAGCCCCGGCAGGATCCGGCCTTGGTCGTTGGCAAAACGGCCGGCGCTTTCTTCAAATGGCACGCCGGGGATCGGGCTGGTCTTGTAGCCGATGCAAGTGACGATCAGGCCGCAATCGATGGTGTAGACCTCGCCAGTTCCGCTGGCGCGGCCTTCGCTGTCGAGCGTGGTGCGTTCCACTTCGATCCCGCTGACGGTGCCTTCGCCGAGAATTGCTTTGGGGCTGGCGAAGAAATCGAACTCGATTTCGACCGGCTTGTCACAGCGGAATTCCTCAGGAATGGCGGCGAAACTGCGCAAGTGATCGACCGATTTGCGCTGGCCCGGCTCCAGAAAGATGTCTTCTTCCTTGTCCGGCAGATCGGCTGAGTCAACCCGCGGACAGCCGCGCGACAGGTGCGCCAGTTCGCCCAGCTCCTTGGGCGTCATCGCGATCTGGTGCGGGCCGCGGCGGCCAAGGATCACGATCCGGTCAATGTTTGATTTTTGCAAACCGTGGAGTGCGTGGGCGACGATATCGCTGCCGGTGAATTCAGCCGCGGTCTTGGTCAGGATGCGCGCCACATCGAGCGCAACATTGCCGTTGCCGATCACTACGGCGGTCTTGCCCGACAGGTCCGGGTTCAGCTTTGCGAACTGCGGGTGGCCATTGTACCAGCCGACAAAAGCGGCGCTGCCGAAGACGTTGCCCAGCCCTTCGCCAGCAATCCCGGCGGGCTTGTCATTGGGCGCGCCGGTCGCCAGCACGACAGCATCATACAGCCCCTGCAATTCGGCAATAGTGATGTCCTCGCCGACAGTTACGTTGCCGACAAAGCGAACATTATCGAGCTGGTTGGTGGTTTCATAACGCCGCGAAACGCCTTTGATCGATTGGTGATCAGGCGCAACCCCAGTGCGGATCAGGCCATAGGGGACCGGCAGCAAATCAAAGATATCGACCCTGACGTCTTCGCCCCACAACTTCTGGGCCGCCTCTGCGGTGTAATAGCCTGCCGGTCCCGAGCCGATAATGGCGATTTGGCGCATAGCTGGTCCCGGCCTTTCCCTGTCGGTTGTGATTTTCCGATTGGTGCTGTGGAACCGCAACATGATGCTGTGGCGGCGTTCGTCAACATCCCAGCAGGTTTTCGTCACAGTTTGTTGGGGAGTGATCAAACCTGCCGATGCAGCAATCCTGCTAGGATAAAAGGTTAATTTAACCGAATTTCAAAGGCTCGGGTCCATGTAGCGTCCATGTCGGCTCAACCCATGAGACTTGCCGAAGCCAGTCCCGATGCGGAACGCTCCCGCGCGGATGGCTTCGTGCGCTCTGCGCTTGGGCCGCATCCGGCGCCCATTGGCCCGACTGAAGCCGCTAAATTGCGCAGCCAGGCGGCGCGAACCAACCAGGCCCCGGCCCGGTTGCGGGGATCGTCCCGCGAAGAGCTGCACCGCCAGGTTCAGTCCGGCTGGGTCATAATGGCGGGGATCATTGCGGGTGCACTGGGTCTCAACGCGATTGCCTCACTCAGCATTCCGGATCTCGGCACGATTGCAACCGCCCTCGCTGGGATTGGGGTCGCCGGACTGACGCCGTGGGCGGTCCGGTTTGAGCAGCGGCGGTTGAACGATCCGGCGCAGCGAATGGTTTTCGCGATGGTTCTGATCGCGCTGCCGATGCTGTTTTTTGGCATCGCGATGTCCCACTGGGTAAGTTCGTCGGGTCAGCCCTGGTCAAACTCGATCGGCTTGATGGTGATTGTCGGCGGGATCGCAACGGTCATCCTCAACCGGCGGGTGGCAGCCATTGTCATTTCGCAAGTTGCCTTGTGGAGCGGGGCTGCGGCATTTTCAGGCAACCGGGGCGCTCTGCTCGCGATGGTCATGGGCCTGCTTGTCGGCGTGTTCATCGCCGTTCGGCAAACCCGCGCCGATGCCGAAATCCAGCGCAAACAGCGTGAACAGCAGCGCACCCAGCTGCGCGCCGAAGAAATCCTCCACGATTTTGAACAGACCGGGCAGGGCTGGTTCTGGGAAACCGACCGCCGCGGGCTGCTGGTCTATCTGTCCCCGCCCATTGGCGGGATGCTTCAGACCGAAACCCGTAAACTGATGGGGCGGCCGCTGTCGGAACTGTTTGAGCTCGACAATCAAGGTCAGGAAAGCGAACGGTCGCTGGCGTTCCATCTCACCGCCCGTTCGGCCTTTAACGAACTGCCGCTGCGCGCGGCAACGCCCGATGAAGAACGCTGGTGGTCGGTCAATGGCCGCCCGCTCTACGATAGCTTTGGCAACTTTGTCGGATTTCGCGGGTCGGGCCATGATCTGACCGAAAAGCGCCGTTCGGCCGAGCACGCATCGCGGCTGGCCCATTACGATTCGCTGACCGGCCTCGCCAATCGCCACCAAATGGCGCAAACGCTTGAGAAGATCCTCAGTGCCCCCAATCTTGAACACCGGTCCTGTTCGGTATTCCTGCTCGATCTCGACCGCTTCAAACAGGTCAATGATACCATGGGCCACCCGGCCGGGGACACTTTGCTGACCCAGGTTGCGCAACGGCTTGAGCGGACGGTTGGCGAACATGGCCGGGTCGGACGGCTCGGCGGCGACGAATTCCAGGTTGTGCTGCCCGGACGGCACCGGCGTGAGGAACTGGCCGTGCTGGCCCGGCGGGTGATCGATGCCCTGTCCGAACCCTATTCGATCGACGGCCACCGGGTCGTGATCGGGGCGTCGATGGGCGTTGCGCTGTCTCCCGATGATGGACTGAGTTCGGAAGACTTGATCCGTAACGCTGATCTGGCGCTTTACGCCGCCAAAGATGGCGGGCGCGGGCGGCACCATTTCTATGCCGCCGATCTGCATAGCGATGCCGAAGAGCGCCGCCAGCTGGAGCAGGATCTGCGCGACGCGCTGGCGCAGGGCGGGCTGGAATTGCACTATCAACCCGTAATCCACACCGCGACTGAGCGGATCACCGGGTTTGAAGCACTGCTGCGCTGGAACCACCCGACCCGCGGCCCACTCTCGCCCGCGAAGTTCATTCCAATTGCCGAGGATTCGGGGCTGATCGCCCCAATTGGCGAATGGGCCTTGCGGACGGCCTGCATGGATCTGGCGCAGTGGCCCGCTAGCGTCCGGGTGGCGGTCAATGTCTCGCCGTTGCAGTTCTCCAACCCGGCGCTGCCTTCGATCATCACCAATGCGCTGGCGGCGGCGCAGGTCGACCCGGGCCGGCTAGAACTGGAGATTACCGAGAGTGTGTTTCTGGCCGACGATGACGGCAGCGACGCGATGTTCGCCGCGCTCAAACGGGTCGGGGTGCGGCTGGCGCTGGATGACTTTGGCACCGGCTATTCGGCGCTTGGCTATTTGAAGAAAGCCCCGTTCGACAAGATCAAGATCGACCAAAGCTTTGTCCGCGGGGCGACTATTACCGGCAGCAAGAACGGTGCGATCATCGCCGCGATTGTCAACCTGGCCGAAGCCCTGGGGATGGAAACGACTGCCGAAGGCGTTGAAACGCTGGACGAACTTGATTTGGTCCGGATGCTCGGGTGCAGTCATGTGCAAGGCTATATCTACGAAAAAGCGATGACCCGTGAAGCCGCGACCAAGCTGCTGCAAACTGGCCTTACCGCGATTGCGATGGGTCCGCGGGCCGCGCGGGCCGTTCGCCATACCATGCTGCGCAAAGTCGTATTGCAAAACGGCAGTCAGCAGTATCACGGCACGATCCGCAATGTTTCGGCAACCGGTGCGATGGTCGAAGGATTGTGGAATGTTCCGCCGGGGACGATCTTTACGATCATGCTGTCCGAAGGGCAGATGATCACCGCGACCGCCCGCTGGTGCCAGCAAGACCGGGTCGGCGTAGAGTTTGCTAACCCACTGGCGCTCGACGATGCCGGGCGGGTTGCGCTGAGTCCGCAGGCGCCAGGTGAGCGGGTTCGCAGCACGCTGCGGCGTGAAACCGGAGCAGCAGCATGACACCCGTTTGGGATCGCAGATTTATTAGCCAAAAATCAACCATATCCGGATATTTACCGGGGGCGGGTTCAACCACCAAAAGCAGGGACATTTCGGGCAGGCCATGACGGATTCGGGCAATTCCACTTTCGGGCGGTTTCGTACCATGCTGGGTTCCGGCAAGGCTGCGTCGCGTGCGCAGGAGCCCGCCAAGCCGATGACCGGCCAAGAACGCGAGCAGGCAATTTTGCTGCTGCGTGATTACGAAGCCTCTGGCCTGGGCTGGTTCTGGTCAAGCGACCGCGACGGCCAGATCACATATATTTCACCCTGCGTAGCCGACCAGCTGGGCTGCGAAACCGCGCAGATGGTAGGGCAGCCGATCCAATCGCTGTTCATTCTGGACCGGGACGAAGATGATCCGATCGAGCGGACCCTTCCGCTGATCCTCAGCGCGCGCAAGACTTTCACCGACCTGCCAGTTCGCGCTGCGTTTGACGGCAAGGAGATCTGGTGGTCGATCTCGGGCCGTCCGCAATTTGGCGAGGGCAGCACTTTCATCGGCTATCGCGGCAACGGCACCGATATTACCGCTACGCGTGAGAGCCAGAAAGACGCCTCGCGGATGGCGCAGTATGACTCGCTGACCGGGCTGGCCAACCGGCACCGGATGGGCAAACGGTTGAACGCCACCCTGACCGCCTATCAATCGGCCAAGCGGTGCTGCGCGGTACTGATGATGGACCTCGACCGGTTCAAGGCGGTCAACGATACGCTGGGGCACCCGGCGGGCGACGAACTGCTGAAGCAGGTGGCGCAGCGGTTGGCGCGGATTTTGCCTGACAAGTCGTTTGAAATCGGCCGCCTTGGCGGCGATGAATTCCAGATCATGCTGCCCGATATCGATGATCGCGGACGGCTGGGAGAGATCGCCAAATCGGTGATCACGATGATCAGCCAACCCTATCAGATCGAAGGCAGCCGCTGCGTCATTGGTGCCTCGATCGGGATTGCGATTGCGCCTTATGACGGGATCAGTTCGGAAGAGCTGGTCCGTTCGGCTGACCTTGCGCTCTATGCCTCAAAGGGCGGCGGGCGCGGGCAATACCGGTTCTATTCGAGCGAACTCCATTCCGAAGCTGAGCGCCGCCGCCAGATCGAAGAAGAACTGCGCGATGCGCTGGCCAAGGACCAGATGCACGTCTGCTACCAACCGATTGTTGATACCAAGACCAATCGGGTTGTCGCACTCGAAGCGCTGGCGCGCTGGACCCATCCAGAGCTGGGCGACATTACGCCGGCCGTGTTTATCCCGATTGCCGAAGAAGCGCATTTGATTGGCGCGTTGGGGGATTGGGTGCTGAAACGGGCCTGCGCCGAGGCGATGTTGTGGCCAGGTAGTGTCCGGATTGCGGTCAACGTTTCGGCCGTGCAGTTCGCCAACGCGGGCTTTGCCTCGCTGGTGGCGCAATCCTTGGCCCATTCCGGACTGCCGCCCGAACGGCTCGAGCTGGAACTGACCGAATCCATTTTCCTGGGCGACGAAGCCGCGACAACTGACATGTTCAACCAGCTGAAATTGCTGGGCGTGCGGCTGGCGCTGGACGATTTCGGGACCGGCTATTCCTCGCTCAGTTATCTCCAGCACGCGCCGTTCGACAAGATCAAGATCGACAAAAGTTTCATCCGCGGCGTGACCGAGGAAGGCAACCGCAACGCGGCGATCATCACCGCGATTGTCAGCCTGGCCAAAGCCTTGGGAATGGACACGACCGCCGAAGGGATCGAAGCCCACGACGAACTGGATGCGATGCGCACGCTTGGCGTCGGCCAGATCCAGGGCTTTATATATGCCGTGCCGGTGCCGCCTGACGTGGTCTGTGAGGCAATGGACAGCGGCGAATGGGTGATCGAACCCGATGGCCCCAGCCGGTATCGCCCGGAACGCCGGACCGTGTTGCGCAAGGTTGGCTTGATCCACGAAGACCACCGCTACGACGTGACCATGCGCAACCTGTCGCGCTCGGGCTGCATGGTCGAAGGGCTGATGGATGTACCACTGGGTACGCCGTTCGTGGTCGATTTCGGCGAAGGCCAGTTGGCCGTTGCCAAGGTCCGCCGCTCGGCTGGGTCGATGCAGGGGCTGGAATTTGAACAGCAGCTGGTCGATGATGGAGCCGGGGGCCTATGCACCCGTCACCGGGTCTCGCCCTATATCATGGCTCAGGCCGGAATGCCGCTGCAGGCCTTGCCGCCGGGACAGTACCCGATGCAGCTGATGCAGCCGGGCGCTGGCCATATGACCCTGCCCAAATTCGGCCAGGTCAGCCATTTGCCCAAAACCAAGGTCGCCTGACCGCAGCAAGCCTGCCCTTGCAGACAGGGTGGCGCTGCAATCACCAGCGCCTAAGGCCTTGGCATGACCGGCCGACTAATCCTGATCCTGGGCGACCAGCTAAGCCCTGCACTTACTTCGTTGAAGCAAGGCGACCGCGCAACCGATGTGATCCTGTTGGCCGAGGTCATGGCCGAAGCCAGCTATGTCGCGCACCACAAGAAGAAGATCGCCTATGTCTTTGCCGCAATGCGGCATTTTGCGGCAGAACTGCGCGGCGATGGCTGGCAGGTTGATTACGTTAAACTGGACGATCCCGCCAACACCGGCACGCTGAGCGGCGAAGTGCAGCGCGCATTGGTCCGCCACGGCCTGACCCGCATTGCGGTGACCGAGCCGGGCGAATGGCGGTTGCTCGATGAAATGCGCGGCTGGCCCGAAACGCAATTGCTGACCGACGACCGGTTCCTGGCCGACCGCGCCGGGTTCGCCGCCTGGGCCGATGGCCGCAAGGGCCTGCGGATGGAGCATTTCTATCGGTTGATGCGGCGCAAGACTGGACTGCTGATGGAGGGCGATCAGCCGGCCGGTGGACGCTGGAACTTCGATGCCGAAAACCGTCAGCCGGCCGCCGCCGACCTGCGGATTCCGCGTCCTCCGCGCTTTGTGCCGGATCCCGTGACGCGAGAAGTGCTCGATCTGGTTGCGGTGCGTTTCCCAGACAATTTCGGCACGCTCGAACCCATTGCCATGGCCGTGACCCGCGCCGAAGCAGAGGCTGCCTTCGCCCATTTCGTTCAGCATTGCCTGCCCCAGTTCGGCGCCTTTCAGGACGCGATGCTGGCGGGGGAGCCGTTCCTGTATCACGCGGTCGTATCGCCCTATCTCAACACCGGCTTGCTCGATCCGCTGGCGATGTGCCGCACGGTTGAGGCGGAATGGCGCGCTGGGCGGGTGCCGCTGAACAGCGCCGAGGGCTTCATTCGCCAGATCATCGGCTGGCGCGAATTTGTCCGCGGGATCTATTGGTGGCGGATGCCGGGTTATGAGCGGGTCAACGAACTGGCCGCCCACCGTCCGCTCCCCGCGTTCTACTGGACCGCCGACACCAAAATGGCCTGCGTCCGCGCTTGCGTTGAGCAGACCCGCGACGAAGCCTATGCCCACCATATCCAGCGGCTGATGGTGACCGGCAACTTCGCCCTGCTGGCCGGAATTGATCCGCACGAACTGCACGAATGGTATCTGGCGGTCTATGCCGATGCCTATGAATGGGTCGAACTGCCCAACACCATCGGGATGAGCCAGTTTGCCGATGGCGGGCTGCTGGCCAGCAAGCCCTATGCGGCCAGCGGGGCCTATATCAACCGGATGAGCGATTACTGCAAAGGCTGCGCTTATGACGTGAAGGCCAAGGCCGGACCGAAAGCCTGCCCGTTCAATCTGCTCTATTGGGACTTCATCGCCCGCCACCGCGACCGGTTCGTGCGCAATCCGCGGATGGCCCAAATGGTCCGGACGTTTGAACGGTTCGAGCCCGAAAAACAGGACCAGCTAAGGCGCGACGCTGACCGCTTTCTGACCACTCTTGGCTGAGCGGCAGCGATCAGAGCAGAACTTCACGTTATCCCAATCGCGCGCCCATTTCTTGCGCCAGTTGAACGGCAGCCCGCAGGCCGCGCAGATCTTGCTGGGCAGATCGCCTTTGCGGACCATCTTAGCCATCGCCCCGTGCCTCACTCAGCGCCTCGCTCAGCGCCTCATCCACCATGGCCCGTAGCGGCAGCCGCGCCTTGAGCTTGACCGCAAGCAGCGCCATGCCGCTGACCTTGCGTTGCAGAAACAGCGTCTCAGCAGGTGGGATATGCCAGGCAGCGCGATCAGCCACGATGGTCTCGGCATGGCCGCGCAACTGCTCGACGAACGCGCGATCGGCAAAATCGAACAGGCCGGGGCGGCCGATATGCGCAACCAGGATTTCGATCATGGCATCAAGCGCACCGGCATGGCGCTGCAAAGTCACCGGCGAAATGAACCCCGCTTCCGCCAATGCTGCCGCCAGACCGGCGCGATCCTCGTTTAGGCCAGCTTGCATCAACCGGCGATAGGCTGCGGTCGTAGCCGCGGGGACCGGGCGCGCTGCGCCAAAATCGAGCAGCACGATCCGGCCGGTGTCGGCCTGCCAGCGGTAATTCGCGAAATTGGGATCGGTCTGCATGAAGCCGAACTCGAAGATCTCGCGCAGTACCAGCCCCAGCAGTGTCTCCATCGCCTTGTCGCGGACCGCTTGCGGCGCGCCGGCCAGCGCCTCGATCGGCTCGCCGGGCACTAAATCCATCGCCAGTACGCGCTTGCCGCTTAGTTCGGGCAAGCCGGTCGGCACGACGAATGCAGCGGCGCCAGCTAGCAATTCGCCATAGCGCTGCATCTGCTCCGCCTCGCGCAGATAATCGGCCTCCTCGTGCAACTGCCGCTTGGCCTCGGTC